>JAJUGF010000289.1 GCA_029268495.1 Gracilibacillus sp. | reverse complement strand
TTCTTTTTTGCTTTCTTCTAATTCTACTTTATTCTCTTCTAACTTCTTTTTATCTGCTTCTTGCTCTTCCATTATTTTTTGATCTGAATCCATGATTTTCGATACAGCTGTCGCACGGTTAATGAAGTCACCGAAGTTTTGTGCACCTAGGATCACTTCTAAATAACTGATGCTCCCACCATTTTCTTGAATTGAACGTAAACGATTTTTTAATAATTCTTCACGCGCATCAATCTTCTCTTTTAATTCTTTAATTTCATCTTGTAATGCTGTAATTTCAGATTTTAAAGTATTGATTTCTTCCTCTGTCTTGTTAATTTCAGACTCTGTTTGATTGATTTCATTCGTCGTTGTAGATATAGCATTCTCTTTTTCTATTAACTGCGTTTGTGTTGTTGTTAATTTGCTATCAATTTCTTGTATTTCACTATTTGTCTCTGCTTGTTTCTCTTGATTTTCTGCAATTTTTTCTTTTGTTTCTTTTACTTCTCCATTAATACTATCTGCTTCACTTTCTACAGATTGCTTGTCTTTATCTAATTCATTTACTTTTTCCTTTAAATCACTAATGGATTCAGCTGATACGGAAATACTTACCATCGAAAAAGTAATAATAAATACGATTAAAATGCGGATATATTTTCTCATATTCTTCCCCTCTCTAGAACTATTTACATATGTATAATCCAAAATGAAGTGCGAAAGTGTTAAACTTTCAAAAACTTTCGCACACTCATTAAACTTCCCCAAATACCAATAGAAACACCTATACCTAAGATAATCCCTGCAATTTGAAATGCAAATGGATAAAACGGCAATATTTGAACAAAATTAAATTGTTGTAGTAGATATATATTTTGCGTCAAATAATAATAACTAATCAATATAATTGTAATTGGAATGATACTACCTAGCACACCAAGAATAGTACCTTCAATGAAAAATGGCCAACGAATAAAGCTATTTGTTGCACCAACCAATTTCATAATCCCAATCTCTTTCTTTCTCGCGAGAATCGTTATTTTAATCGTATTTGAAATTAAGAAGATCGCTGTAAATAACAACGCACCTATTAAGACAAGACCAACATTTCTCGCATATTTGTTAAATGTGAACAATCGATCTACGTAATCTTCTCCAAAATTCACACTGCTCACATTATCAATTTTTTCAATTTCTTGAGCGAGAGCTTTTGTTTCAACGGGATCAGCTGCTGTTACGACATATGCATCATTTAATGGGTTATCTTGTTCATACAATGTCCAAGCCTTTCCTTGTTCACCCATACTATCAATTAAGTTCTGTAATTCGTCTTCCTTTGTCACAAACTCTACTGTTCCTACTTTAGAAAGTGCATTAATTTCTTCTTCTATTTTTGCAACATCTGCTTCTTCTGCTGTTCTTTCAATTAGTGCTTTAATTTGAACATCTGCCTCTAATTCATTCGCAATATGATTCAAATTCAACATTAAGACTAAGAATACTCCAACCAAGATTAATGTCGTTGTAACAGCACCAATGGATGCAACAGTCATCCAACTATTACGCCATGTATTCCGTGCACCTTCTTTAAAATGACGTTTCAGTGTATTAAATTTCATACCCGTATTCTCCTCTATGTTCATCGCGGACAATCATTCCATCTTCCATTGCAATGACACGTTTTCGAACGGTATTCACAATTTCTTTACTATGTGTTGCCATTACAACTGTTGTCCCGCTAGCATTGATTTCTTCTAAGATGTGCATAATTTCCCAAGATGTATCTGGATCCAAATTTCCTGTAGGCTCGTCCGCTATTAATAAACTTGGACGATTCACAATCGCTCTAGCAATAGCAACCCTTTGTTGTTCCCCACCTGATAGTTCATCAGGAATAAATCTAGCTTTATTCTTTAAACCTACTTGATCTAATACTGTCATCACACGTTTTCTAATATTTTTTGGGCTTTCTTCAATTACTTCTAAAGCAAAAGCAATATTCTCGTATACTGTTAATCTTGGAAGTAGTCTAAAATCTTGATAAACCACACCAATGTTTCTTCTGAAGTATGGAACATCTTTCCACTTCAATTGAGTCACATCTTTATTGTTCACTACGATAGTACCCTTCATTGGTAACTCTTCACGAAACATCAATTTAGTGAAGGTAGATTTCCCTGCCCCACTATGTCCTACAATATAGACAAACTCGCCCTGGTTGATTGTCACGGAAATTCCATTTAATGCGACAACACCATTTTGATATGTCATATAAACATCTTTCATTTCTATCATAAAATTACTCACCTTTATATAAGATATTTGTCGATATATATTCTATTTTTAGTTAAAATGTGATTTCATCAAAATACGATTCACTCACAACTTACATTATAACAAAAAAAGCGATATTTTTCGGCTATTTTTTTGTTACATTTATATTTCGTAAATTAGAACTAATTACCTATTGAAAATTTGTACTTCCATGCCGATATAACCGTTCTTAATCTTGATACTATTCATATTTATAACTTCCTTCATCATCTAGAGGAACTATTACAAAATTAGGGTACTCATCGAAAGAGCACTACCATTAATAATAAAGCACTATTGTTTTTCCAATAATTCCTTCAACACCCACTATTCTTTTCGACATCTGTAATAACTTGGTTTACTTTCTCAAGAACCATTATTTGCGCAAAAAAAAGCCAATGATTTCTTTTATAATCATTGGACTTTTTATAAAATATTATGATAATTTATCTATTTTTCAAATATAGTCTATTTATTAATAACAAACGAATCCTTCAGATGACAAAACTAGTGAATTAGTCGTAAGCTTTACATTACTGAACGAAGATATGCATCAATAAATGGATCTAATTCTCCGTCCATCACTGCTTGTGTATTACCCGTTTCGT
>JAJUGF010000288.1 GCA_029268495.1 Gracilibacillus sp. | reverse complement strand
TTTGAAAGACTATATTACGATTGCACATCAGTATGATATCCCAGTCCTTGTGGATGAAGCACATGGTTGCCATTATTCGATTCCTTATTTTAATAAACCATCTGCAATATCGCTAGGTGCAGATATGGTTGTTCAATCTGCGCACAAAATGACACCAGCTTTAACAATGAGTGCATTTTTACATATTGGAAAAGAGAGTAGAATCAATGAGGAGGAAGTGAAGTATTACCTACAAATGCTTCAATCTAGTAGCCCGTCCTATTTAATGATGGCGAGTTTGGATATTGCGAGACATTATTTAGCGTTGTATACATATGAGAAATATAAAGACGTAACTAAATACATTCATCAAGTGAAACAACTTTTTCAAGAAATAGAGAATTGGCTAGTAGAAATAAGTGATGATCCGTTAAAAATCATACTAAAGCCTAATCACACCCCAACTAAATTGATTGCACAATTATTGGAAGAGGAACAGTTGTATCCAGAGTTGATAACAAACCAAGATATTCTACTTATATTCGGATTGGAAGAAACAGTAGCAATAAGTGAATTAGAAAAGCGATTAGATAAAATAAAACAAAAATTAAAGAGGATCAAGCGAGCGGAACAACCGCATGAGCAAATTCAAGGTCATTTGCTATATCAAACACAAGAATTGGTATTATCTTATAAAGAGATGCGTACAAAGCAAATGACGTGGGTAGATTTAGATGCTAGTATAGGGTGTGTTGCAGCTGAAGCAATCATACCATATCCACCTGGTATCCCAATTATATTAAAAGGTGAAAGAATTCATTCGATACATATAGAACAAATTAATTATTTACAAAATAATCACATCACATTTCAGCCATATAAACATATTAAAGGGTTAAATGTATTTAAAGGAGAATAAATGATGCAAGGTGCTTTTATCACATTTGAAGGTGGCGAAGGAGCAGGTAAATCTACTATTATTGAAAATATAGCTACACGTTTAATAGCAGATAATTATGATGTTATAGTAACAAGAGAACCTGGCGGAATTCCGATATCAGAAGAAATTAGAGAAATCATACTAGATAAAAAAAATACAATGATGGATGCAAGAACAGAAGCGTTATTATATGCTGCTGCAAGAAGACAACATTTAGTAGAAAAAGTAATTCCAGCATTACAAAAAGGCAAAGTGGTCTTATGTGATCGATTTATTGATAGTAGTCTTGCATATCAAGGTGTAGCAAGAGGACTTGGAATGGATCAAGTGTATCAAATCAATCAATTTGCAATAGAAGAGTATATGCCTCATTTAACATTATTACTTGATATTACTCCTGAACAAGGGTTAGCTAGAATTAAAGCAAATGGATTACGTGAAGTAAATCGGTTGGATGTAGAAGAAATGTCCTTTCATCAAAATGTGTATGAAGCATATCATCATTTAATAAAAAAGTTTCCTGAAAGAATAAAGAAGATTGATGCTAGTTCTGCTATAATAAAGGTAGAAGAACAAACATATCATGTTATTACTAACTATTTAAAAGATACAAACTAATATTTCAAGTGTCTATAGAAAAAAGGAGGCGAATATAGTGAAATTAATTTTGGCAGTGATTCAAGATAAAGATAGTAATCGGTTGATTGATGCATTAGGTGAGAGGAATTTTAAGACGACCAAATTATCTTCAACTGGGGGATTTTTGAAAGAAGGAAACACAACACTTATGATTGGGTGTGAAGATCAAGAAGTAGATGATGCGCTTCAAGTAATCCAAGATAATTGCAGTCAACGTAAACAAATGGTTTCACCTGTCTCCCCACTGGGAGGGAATGCAGATTCATATATCCCTCGGCCAATTAATGTAGAAGTTGGTGGTGCTACAGTCTTTGTTGTACCTGTAGATGCTTTCCATCAATTTTAGCATATGAGGAGGCATGTTGAATGAAAATTAGCCAAGATATGCGAACACAGTTAGAGGCTATGAAAAGAAATGAAGGCCAAAGGAAATCATCCAATCAACAGTTTCAACAAATGGTTCGCTCACAAGCAAGCCAATTAAATGAAGCTGAATTGGGTAGGCTCATGTCTGAAATCACGGTACAAGGAAAGAAGATTGCAAGATTTCGTTCCTTTAAAGACCTAGCAGCATATAAACGCTTGGTTAAGCGATTCTTAAAAGAAACAGTCGATTATGGATTAGAGATAAAACAATCGCATAGTTTTCTATTGGATAGTGACCACAGGCAATTAAGTGTAGTAGAAGAAATAGATGCAAAATTAGTTGAGTTAACAGAAACCGTATTAGACCGTGAAAAAAACTCTATACAAATTCTAGACTTAATTGGTGAGATTAAAGGATTACTGATTAATTTATATACGTAAGTAGAAATAGTTTGTACAGAAAGAGGATAGATTAGCAATATGAATCTATCCTTTTTCCAACATGTATGAAGAAAGTAGGACTAATCATGAATACTAGTTGGGAAGAGATGGGACAAAGCCAACCAGTTGTTACGAAAATGGTGACAAATAGTATTGTAAAAGACAGAATATCACATGCGTATATTTGTTTTGGTGATTATGGTACACCAAAAAGGGAATTTGCCATATTATTAGCAAAAAGTATTTTTTGTAAACAAAAGATAGGAGTCGAACCATGTCAATCATGTACGGATTGCAAAAGAATTGATAGTGGAAATCACCCTGACATACATGTTATTATCCCAGATGGTGCTTCTATCAAAACAGACCAAATCGCACATTTAAAAAAAGAATTCAACTACACAGGGTTAGAATCAAATAAAAAAGTATATATAATTGAACATGCAGATCAAATGACAGTAAATGCTGCGAATCGTTTATTAAAATTCTTAGAAGAACCTAGTCAACAAACGACTGCCATATTGTTAACAGAGAATAGCCAATC
>JAJUGF010000287.1 GCA_029268495.1 Gracilibacillus sp. | reverse complement strand
TGTTATATCAATTGCTTGTGAAGCCCCAACAGTTACAATTATTTCTGATTCTGGATGATAAGTGATATGGTACTTTTCTGAAACGAAATTAGCAATAGCTTCACGTAATGGTAGAATACCCGCATTGTGGGTATAGGATGTGTAATTGTTATGAATTGCACTAATTGCTTGCTCTTTAATATGTGTAGGTGTAGGGAAATCGGGTTGTCCAATTGTTAATGAAAGTACATCTTCTTTGGTCTGTACTAAGTTGAAAAATCTTCGAATACCAGATATCGCAATATCCTCTACTGTACTATTAATTGATAAACTCATTTTTGATCCTCCGTCACTTATAAATTCTACTTAATTGTCCATACTGATAACAATAATTAATAGTTTATCATAAAAGTATAATTGGAAGGAAGTTGATGTTAAATGTTAAAAGAAGAGTGGCAGCAATTTGTTGCTTTCATCGATACATTACTTATTACGATGCAACATGAAGTAAGTACTGTCCTATTTATTTTAATCCTACTTATCATTGGCTATTCTGTTATCTTGCCTCTTATACGGGTAATTGTTGCGCTAGAATGGACATCATTTTTGACTTTTGCAATTGTCACAATCTTTGCATACCAAATTATGGATTCAGCGACAGAACAAAATGAAAGGGTTTATTTTGTTTACGCGATTATTATCTTTTCTGTATTTATCAGTACAAAAAGAATGTTTGACATTTGGAAAATGAGGACTCAACAAAAAGTGTGAGACCTCATTTATTTCTTTTATGATAAAAGGGGGAGAGGGTAGTCGGGTATGTGGAGTGAAATGGATAGGATGTAGTTGAATGCGTTCTTGGTTTAGATAATTTATCTGCATTCCAATTTAAATAATTCATCAATATTTTTTTTGCAATAGTAAGTGACAGTGTTGTTTTAGGATTTCTGTAAGATGAATCAAGTTGTCCTAAATGCTGTAATTGTTTCATATCTTCTTTTGATGGTGGCATATGAAAATAATATTCTCCAACTTGTACAAGAATGACTGAATGTTGTCTGCTTCTTTTAGGATTGTTCGAGTAATGTAAACCAACTTTTAACGCTTTTTTCTCCTTCAGAAGTTTTTCCATTGTGGCATTTTTTAATTGATAGAGGTATGAAGGATCTGGAGCTGTCTTAGCATGTCGATTGACAATAAAAAGAGCTTGACCAATTTTATTAGGTGTTTCTTCCATATAGTGTCACATCCATTTTTATCATAGTATATAATTCTTTTAAATAAATTTAACCTTATAACGTAAAATGTAGAAGCAAAAGATGCTTCTACATTTACTTTAATTCATTGATTTAATATCTTCAACTATTTTATTCATTTCTTCCGCTTTTGAACCATTATATCCATTAATTGCGTTGCCTTCAGGTGAAACTAAATAAAATGTGGACTGATGTATAACTGTATCGCTTCCTTCAGGTTTATCTACATACGCTTTAAACGATCCATTAAGAAATGTTTTTATTTCTGCATCTGTGTAACCAGTTAGAAAACTCCAATTATCAAAATTGATTCCATAATTATTTGCATAATCTTTGAGTACTTCTGGGGTGTCATTAGTCGGATCTACACTAAAAGAAATTAGTCCAACGTCCAAACCTTCTTCACTTAACATTTTTTGTAAGCGAGCCATATTAGCAGTCATTGGAGGACAAATGTCAGGACATTCAGTGAAAATCATATTAGCAACCCAAAACTTTCCATCAAGGTCACTTTTAGATACAGATTCTCCGTCTTGATTTGTGTAGGTGAAATCATTCACTTCAAAGGAAAATTGTCCTTCATATTTATTTCCACATGCACTCAATAAAAGAATAAATAATAAGGAAGCGAGAAATAATTTTTTGTTCATAATAATCAACCTTTCTTTAATTCATATATTGTAATTTCTGGTTTACAGAAAAAGCGATAAGGTAATCTAGTTGTTCCAATGCCTCTACTTACATATAATTGCAATGGTCTATTGCCAACTTGATAAGAGCCTTCTACGTATTTCTCTGCTAAATAGGGTGTATAAATATACCCAATAAAAGGTAGTTGTACTTGTCCGCCGTGACTATGTCCAGACAATTGTACATCAACAGAGTAATCTTTCACTTTATCAGCATAATCAGGCTCATGAACTAGAATAATGGAGAAGGTATCCGAATCATTAGGCAATGCTTGATCTATATTAGGTCGACCTAGCATAATGTCATCTAAGCCAATGATTACAATTTTCTCATTGTTTCTTTCTATGTATGTATGCGTATTTTTTAATAGGGTAAAGTTGGCATTTTCGAACGTTTGATTTACTATGTCTGTTCCGTAACCACCATGGTCATGATTTCCGTAAATCCATAATTTCCCATCATTTGCAGTTAGTTTTTTCAACGTTTCAGTTAAGGTATTAGTCCAATTATATTCATTTGGGTGATCAATTAAATCACCAGTAAATACAATCAAATCAGGATTGTGTGCATTTATTTCATAAACAAGTTCTTCTAATTGTTCCAATGTGTAATGGAAGCCGATGTGTGTATCGCTAAATTGAGCAATTTTGTACCCATTAAACTCCGCTGGTATGCGATTAGATTTTATTTGTACTTTTTGTGTATGAAGCATTTTTGGCTCGATATCTTTCGCATATACATAAGAACCACCTGTTAAACCAGCTAACGAAATGACTCCACCAAGTATTCTTTTTAAAAATGTTCGTCTGTTCATAAAAAAACCTTTCTTCTTAGTTAGAAAATTAAAAAAAGTATGAGAGTAAAATATACCTCATCAAATAATCATATGTTAATTTGTATGAATTGTATAAGTTTATCTTGAATTCTATTGTAACGAAATGCTTCAGTCGTTACGTTTCTAAACGGGCGTTTACGCTTTTGCTTCGTCTAGCGTAAGCGCCCAGAAACTAGGTGACTTCG
>JAJUGF010000286.1 GCA_029268495.1 Gracilibacillus sp. | reverse complement strand
TATTTTTAAAAAGAAGAGGAATGGATGTTATTTTTATCGGAGAGAATACGCCTTTTGCTAATGTGAAGGCAATTGTAGAACAACAGAACATTGCACTTGTGTGTTTGTCAACAACGATGCATGATTATACAGAAGATATCATTCATCTCATTCAACAACTAGAGCAAATAACGGTGAATAAACCAGATATTCTTGTAGGTGGGAATGGCACTGTCAAACTCCCTACAGAGCTCCAACAATATATTATTCCAAATTTACTTAATGAATGGGAAGAATGGTGGAAGTCAAAATCTTTTTCTACTGATATAAAAGGAGAATTTACATGAAACAACAGTTAATCGAGCGGCTCGTAAGATATGCCAAAATCAATACACAATCAGATGAATCCTCTAATGAGTGTCCATCAACGAATGGACAGTGGGATTTAGCGAATTTGTTAGTTGAAGAATTAAAAAGGATAGGAATGGAAGACGTTACAATAGATGAACATGCATACGTGATGGCAACATTACCTAGTAATATTAGTGAAGACGTACCGACAATTGGGTTTTTAGCGCATGTAGATACGGCAACAGATTTCACAGGTGATGGCGTCAACCCACAAATCGTAACAAATTATCAAGGTGGACCAATTACACTTAATGAAGCAAAACAAATTCATCTATCTCCTAGTGAGTTCCCTGAATTATCTAATTATATTGGAAAGACATTAATTACAACGGATGGCACTACACTTCTTGGCGCAGATAATAAAGCAGGAGTTGCAGAAATCATGACTGCAATGCATTATCTTATCGAGAATCCGCACATTCCACACGGGAACATTAGAGTGGCATTTACTCCTGATGAAGAAATTGGTAGAGGGCCTCATTTATTTGATGTAGAACGATTCCAAGCAGATTTCGCCTATACCATTGATGGCGGACCATTAGGAGAATTGCAATTCGAAAGCTTTAATGCAGCTGCTGCAAAGATCACAGTAAAAGGAAATAATGTGCATCCTGGAACTGCAAAAGGGAAAATGATCCACGCACTAAAGATTGCAATAGCCATACATGATGCACTACCAAAAGACGCTACACCTGAAGCGACAGAGGGATATGAAGGGTTTTACCACCTCTTATCATTAAATGGAGATGTAGAAACAGCCCAGCTATACTACATTATTCGAGACCACGACAAGGAAGCTTTCCTAGAAAAGAAAGCAAACTTGGAGCAGATTGTGGCGAAAATGCAACAACAATATGGTGAGAAACAAATTATTTTAGAAATGAAAGACCAATATTATAATATGGCAGAAAAAATCAATCCAGTTAAACATATTGTCGAGCTTGCATCTGATGCCATGGAAGCAGTTGGAATAACACCTGATATTAAACCAATTCGTGGAGGTACAGATGGATCTCAATTATCCTTTATGGGATTACCTACACCGAATATCTTTACGGGCGGAGAAAACTTCCATGGAAAATATGAGTATGTGTGCGTAGAACATATGGAAAAAGCTGTACAAACCATAACCAAGATTATTGAATTAAATGCAAGAAAACAAGGAGACAAATAAAAATACCTTTCTAGAAGCGTTATTGCCCCAACTCTTTCATCGTGTTAGAGTTGGCTTTTTTTAGTCAGAAAATTATAAAATGAAACCTTACGGACAAATGCAACAAGCTAAATCGGCAACGTCCAAAAACTAGACGTTTCTATTTTTGTTCATTTATTTGAATTTACATTCTCAAAAAAAGTAGGTGGCTAAATAAGTGAAAATTACGACAGCAGGTAGGGTAACGAACAAGCTAGTACAGAAAGCAAAACAACTGTCCTCAACACATCAACTTGACTATGTTGAACGTACAGGACATTCTATCGAAGGATTAAAGAACATAGTGATGGATGATTTACTTATTGTAGGTTCTGATAAAATCTTTTTTTCTCCATATAAGAGTTCTGATAAAGTATTCTTCCACCCTAATTTATCTATGATTCGTGCAAAAAGAATTGCGAATCGTGAGCAGGACCCTTTTATTGAAATTGCACAATTAGAGAAGGGAATGTCTGTACTAGATTGCACACTTGGACTTGCTTCAGATAGTATCGTAGCAAGCTATGTTGTTGGCCCATCTGGCACAGTTGTCGGTGTTGAGGGGGACCGTGCATTATCTATACTTACAGAAGATGGCTTAAAAAATTTCACTAGTGGATGGAATGATATAGATGATGCGATGAAGCGAATCCATGTACACTATGCCGATCATTACGAGTATTTACAAAGCGCACCGACAAATGGGTTTGACGTCGTTTATTTTGACCCGATGTTTGATAAAGCTATCTCCTCTTCACACGGGATTAATACAATTAGACAACAAGCCATTCATACGGAATTATCCAAAAATGTGATTAAGGAAGCAAAGCGCGTTGCTAAAAAACGTGTCATTTTAAAAGACCACTGGCAAAGTAGGCGATTTCATCAGTTAGGCTTTATCCAACATATAAGAAAAACCTCTGCCTTTCATTTCGGAACAATTGAATTACAGTAAAATAATTAAATCTATACATTTTTCATTAAAGAAGCCTCCATGACACGAAGTCTGGAGGCTTTATCTTATCTAGTTACATACTTACACAATGAACTAGTTCGGATTAAATTATTGATGTTTGACAATAGCTGGTTGAACTTGGGAGTTTGTGTCTAAATTCATATTTACTTTTAGCTTCTTACGTCTGGAAGAAATCTTTTCAACCACTGATAAAACTAAAAAAGTAAGTAGAATAGTTAAAGTTACCATGTATAGAGAAGTTACCATAGTCAACTATCCCCTTTCCCGTTTAAATTTCTTCATTTATTAATGAATTCATCTATATACTATCATATTTTATTGATTTGTAAATATATTTTATATAATTCTTTTAAATTCTTTTTTATTCTCTATATTGTATGCAAATACTCAAGATTTG
>JAJUGF010000285.1 GCA_029268495.1 Gracilibacillus sp. | reverse complement strand
GTTACATGGAAATAGTTCGTTTTCTATTTGTACAAAATTCTCTACAAAGCAAAACCGCACATAATATTTTGTCAAAGCTTGTCTCCTCCTATTATTTTTGCGATAATATAGAGGAGAAAATGGATTACGGTAACACTTAAAATTATTTTTTTTATGAGTAAAATTTGTACAAATCTATATTTACACATTAAAAATTTAGGAGGGCTTCTGCTTGAGTGATACATATCAAAATACGAAACTAAAGGTTTTTTCTCTTAGCTCTAATCTTCCATTAGCTGAGGAAATTGTTCAACATATTGGTATTGAATTAGGGAGAACTACTGTCAGAAGGTTTAGTGATGGTGAGATTCAAATAAATATAGAAGAAAGTATTCGAGGCTGCGACGTGTATGTGATCCAATCAACATGTGATTCTGTGGAAGATAATTTAATGGAATTACTCATTATGACAGATGCTTTAAAAAGAGCCTCTGCTCAATCTGTTAACTTAGTCATTCCGTATTATGGCTATGCTAGACAAGATCGTAAATCAAGAGCACGTGAACCAATCACAGCGAAGTTAATTGCAGATTTACTAGAAAAAGCTGGCGCAGATCGTGTGATTTCTATCGACCTTCATGCACCACAGGCACAAGGCTTTTTTGACATTCCAGTAGATCCAATTACCGCAGTACCATTAATCGGAAATTATTTACTTGATAAACAATTAGAAAATATTGTAGTCGTTGCACCAGATCATAGTAGTGTATCTAGAGCACGACAGCTTGCAGATCAATTAAAAGCACCTATCGCGATTATTGATCGAAGAGGTCCTCGTGATAATGCCTCCCAAATTAATATCGTTGGTGATGTAAATGACAAAACAGCTATCATTATTGATGACATTATTGATACAGGTAGAAGAATCACTACAAGTGCAGAAGTGTTATTATTACATGGTGCGAAAGAAATTTATGCTTGTACTACACACCCTGTACTTTCAGGAAATGCGATAGAAAAAATACAAGAGTCAAACTTAAAAGAATTAATTGTGACAAATACGATTCCATTATCTGAAAACAAACAACTAGATATCATTACTCAATTAACTGTTGCGCCAGTTGTCGCAGATGCCATTGTACGCTTATATGAGCAACAATCGATCAGCTCTTTATATTAAATTGACAGAAAAAGAAAGACTATTCCTAATAATTTTCTTAGGAACGAGTCTTTCTTTTATACACATAAAGTAAAACTTCTACTTTATTATTCTAAGCTAAATGATTGAAAACTTGCTCTCCCACTCCCTACATATGTGAAATAAAGTGCATGAACCCCATTTGGCAATATAATGTTCTCGCTATATTCTGTCCAAACTGTAGAAAAGTCGACAGGTATTTCACCAAGTATCTCTCCATCCCAACTCGTCTTTACTTGAAAAGCGCCTTTACAATACCCCCTTACTTTGATTGATATATGGTGAATATCTTTAAAAGTAAAGTATTTAAATCCAACAGTTGCACTATTAGTCATATTCATGATATAGCCTTCTTCATGATCACCATCTTTTCCATCTTGCGTAATTTTAGGAAATTGACTATCCATCCATAAATCTCCTGTATACATCGCTTCATCTTGATGAAATAAATGACATGCAATATATGTAGGGTACTCTCCATAACCAATTAATGGTCCATTATTTGCACCAGAGGATGTAATCTCAACTTGTGGAATAAATCCATTCTCCTCTATGTTTATTTTCTCTATACATCCTTGTCTACTAAAATTCGAACCATTTGTATGACGATGATAGAATATATAATACTTATGATTGATTTGTACGATGCTTCCATGATTGTTTCCACCATAATACATCGGTTTATTTTTCGGTTTGTATGTATCCACATGCAAGTCATTATTGCTCACAATCACACCTTGATACTCAAAACCTTTTGTTGGATATTTACTCGTAGCATAACATAATTCATGCATCACAATAGACGAATAGATTAAATAGTACATGTCTCCTACTTTTCTAATGGATGGTGCTTCAAAAAATTCATGTCCTTCAAACCCTGTACCTTCACTATAAGGCTCACTCGGTAAAACAGTGACTGTATCCTCTATAATTGTTAGCATATCAGAACCAAGGACTGTTACCATCGCACCACTTCTTGTCTTATCTCCTCTCGCACAAAATCCTGTATATAAGTATGTCTTCTCTCCTTCTGTTAAGACACCTGGATCAAATTGTGGCTCATCACCTTTTCTTTCCCCTAATCGATTTCCATGCATATCTTTTACATATCCGTAAAATTCATATTTCCCAGCAGGTGTATCACATACTGCTACAGAAACGATTGGTACCTTATCTAATACATAATATAAATAATATCTGCCATCGGGCCCAATCGTGACATCTGGAGCATATAAACACATTGATTCATCTGGATTGATGGGATCATCTGTTTTTTTATAAATGACTCCTTCATATCGCCATTCGCTTAAATCATTAACGTTAGCTGACCAACACACATAATCATTTAAACAATAGCCATGTCCATTAAATCGATCATGTGAACCATACACATAGACTCTATCTTCGAATACATATGGTTCACCATCAGGAATGTACTCCCATGATGGCAAATAAGGGTTATACGCTTGATTTCTCATTCAAAAACCTTCTCCTCTCTAACCTAAAATCATGTAAGCAATTTCTTACATTTTAATATATCGTTATATAATCGCAATGATTTTTCACATTAGCTAAGATTTCTAAAGAATTTACCATACTTTTTAGAACTAAAAAATTCTAAGATTATCTCTAAAACACAAGATATGTTACAAGCTATTGATTCATCCAATCGATCAAAGTTCTAACGCACACATCTTTGGGCGAAATCATAAAATGTTATGGAAGAAAGGAAGAAGAACTATGCATAAAATAAGTTTATTTAAAAAGGTAAAATTCCC
>JAJUGF010000284.1 GCA_029268495.1 Gracilibacillus sp. | reverse complement strand
TGTAACTCTAAGGAGGATTCTTATGCAAAACAAGATGTTTGAACAAGCGAAAAGTGCTGTAGCGAATTTAATGAATGGAAAGAATTTAAATGAGAAAGACAAACAAGCAGCACAACAAGCCATTCAATCTGCATACACAAATGCAACAGCAGAAGAACAAAGAGAATTACAACAACTTGAACAACAGTTGCAACAAGAGAACGAATTGAAATAACGCAAGTCTTCTTACCAGTGGGGATTATACCCCACTGCATTTTCTAATATTTCTATGATGAGACACGCCCTCTTTCCCATTTTACTAATAAATACATACTCAGTCCATATATCACATGCGCACTAAACCATAAAATGATTGCAAAAAAATCATTGATTGCAGGTGTTGCTTTTATAGCCACTATCGTTAATGGAAAATAACTAATTCCTGCCACTATTCCAAGTAACACTGAAAAATAAAGTCGCTTCATATTGTTGCCTAATCGACACCATAAAAGAAGATATATCCAGACGATGATAAAAGAAATAATAAGATGGAAAGACCATTCCACCAATAACGGGAGTTGTTTACCCTGAAATATTGGAATAAAATCCACATTCATTAATAATACATATATTTTTTTATGAAATAGAATGTCAAGTCCATATAATATTCCTCCTAATAACAAACCAGAAATTGTCCCAATTCTAACAATTTGAATGAACATATTGTCACATCCTTCTATGTTTCTTATTATTGTAAGCTCTATAAATTAAGTTAATAAAATGAAATACTTTTTTAATCCTCCTTTTTTTGATATGATAAGGTTAAAGTACGGGAACAATAGGAGGAAATAAGCATGAGCATTCATGTAGAACCAACACCAAATCCAAACGCAATGAAATTTACAAGTGACAAAATGATTTTCGAAGGTAACAATAGTATATCTGTAATGCCAGGACAAACAAGTGAACATGATATTCTAAATGATTTAATGCAAATTGAAGGTGTTGACAATGTATTCGGTTTTCAACATTTTATCACAGTTAATAAAAAGATAGATGTAGAATGGGAAGTACTAACAAACAAAGTAGAAGAAGTCATCACAAACTACGGTTATTAAGACCAAAAGCGACAGTGCCTGCTTAGAAACGTAGTGACTGGAGCCGAGTAAACAAAATAAAGGAATCACGATGAGCTTGCGAATCGATGATGACTTATTGTAGGTGACTATGCGAAGTCACCTAGTTTCTGGGCACTGGAGCTGGATGAACCAAAAGCGACAGTGTCCGCTTAGAAACGTAGAAAACCAATAGATTAAAAAACTCGGCAAATTACGAATCTTTTTCGTTATGCCGAGTTTTTCTATATAGATTTGTCCTATTACTTTTACTTCTGTCTACTGAAACAATTCTAATTGGATTGGTAGCTGTACAGATCGATCTTCATTATACAAGAAGAGAATGAGCGCGCCATTTGTTGGCAATTTATCCTCTGATATAGAAACCTCCATATCAAATTCTGTCCATTTATTATTGGCTTCAATTGGGACTTCTGTTGCGTCAATTAGATATTGATGACCATCTTCTACTTCATAAAAAAGTGTTCCAATTGCTCCATGAACTTCTCCACGAATCATATATGCACCATTATCTCCAGTCACTTCAACATTCTTTATCATATCCTCAGGTATCTCTTCTTCTTGATTCGATGTGTCCGTAGCTTCTTCACTTTCTATTTGAAGACTACCAGTAGTTGAAAACTTTTTTGCATCTACTTTCTCTTCATTTACTTCTGTAACCAACAATTGAATTTCTACATCGTATTCTCCACTTGCTAATGAGTGATCATACTGCCATTCTTCTTCTAAGACTAACTGTTCGTTACTCTTTATGATTTCTTCTGTTGTTGCTTGTGTAAACATTTTATCTTTTGAATATTGATACACAATAGTGTCATCTTTAGAAACGATTATTTCATACTTTTGTGATGAAGAAAAAGTAACTTTCACATCTTTTTCTGTTTCATTACGCAATGTAAGTTCAAAACGAACCGTGTCCTTTTCTTTTTCGCTAGATGCTGAGAACGAAAGTATATCGTCAACACCCATATTTGTTGAATCTTGTTCATTTTGTTGATTCACATCTTTGTCAGATGATTCGTTATTTGTTCCACAGGCTACAAGAGATATAGTACTTAATAGTAATATTGCCATGATAACTTTTTTCATCATACACCTCCCCTTTCTTTTTGAACAACAATACACTTAACGATTACTTATAGGTATAGTCGAACAACTGAGGGAAAAAGTTACTCCTGTTAATCATTCCTTCTAAAGAATCCATATACGCCTGCTGTTTGTATAACATTTGTAAACGCATGTTCATCTACTTCATGAATAATTTTTTCTAAATCATACAATTCATATCTAGTTATTACCAAATATAACATGTGTTTGTCTTCTTTTGTATAAGCTCCTTTTACTGGTAAAATGGTAATTCCGCGAACCATTTTATCATGAATTGCTTGTTGTAATTCATCTGCTTTCTTAGTGACAATCATTGCAGTTACTTTCTCATGTCTTGTATGAATACCATCGAGTACTCGTGTCGTTACATATAACCCTACAAGCGTGTACAATGCGTTCTCTGGCTCATTAATCAAACCAGCTATTAAGATAATTAGTCCGTTAATAATCATTAAGTAACCGCCAATTGGTTTATCTTTCATACGTGATAACACCATTGCAATGATATCAGATCCACCTGTAGAAGCACCCCACTTTAAGGTAATCCCTACACCCACACCTGCTATCACACCACCAAAAACGGCGTTTAACATAATGTCATTCGATAATGCAATAACCGGTAATATTTCTAAAAATAATGTCGTAAAAATAACCGATAAAAAGCTATATATCGTAAACCCTTTTCCTACCTTGAACCAACCTAAAATGGCAACAGGAATATTTAAAATTAATAGTA
>JAJUGF010000283.1 GCA_029268495.1 Gracilibacillus sp. | reverse complement strand
GGGACATTAGGTTCAATTTTCGTTGCAGCAGAAGTAACGGAATTTCAGCCTTTAGAAGCATTTGTGAAGATGATTCCATATAATTTCTATGCATTTGCAGCATTATTACTTGTTTTTCTTGTCGCTATATTTAATGTGAATATTGGTTCAATGAGAACACATGAAAATAGAGCAATGGAGACAGGAGAAGTATTAGATCCAAATAAAAAAAGTACACAAGCATTATCAAATGAAGATACATTAATGAATGCGAATGGAAAAGTAAGACATTTATTAATTCCGATACTTGTTTTAGTGATTGCCACAGTTGCCTCCATGTTGATTACTGGCCGAATGGAAGTAGAGGGCGACGCAAGTGTATTACAAATGTTCGAAAATACGAATGTAAATCTTTCTTTATTTATTGGTGGACTTCTAGCAGTTGTCATTTCTCTTGTGATGTACGTAATCTTACAAGGTGAAAAAACTAAACTAAGTACTATATTTGGTAATGGAATCCAATCAATGCTTCCGGCCATTTATATTTTAATTTTAGCATGGATGATTGGAGCAATAATTGAAATAATTGATACAGGTGGATATCTTGCATCATTAGTAGAAGATCTGTCTTTTAATATGAATTATTTAGCTTTATTGTTATTTATTTTAGCAGGATTTATGGCATTAGCTACAGGTACTTCGTGGGGAACATTTGCGATTATGTTACCAATAGCTGCACAAATTGCGATTGTATATGACATAGATTTAGTCATTCCAGCAATGTCAGCAGTGTTAGCTGGTTCTGTTTTTGGGGATCATTGTTCTCCGATTTCTGATACATCTATATTATCTTCAACTGGTGCTGGTTCTGACCATATTGATCACGTCATGACACAATTACCATATGCATTCATTTGTGCATTTGCTGCATGTATTGGCTATGTAGTATTAGCAATATCAGGACAAGTTAGTCTTGCATTTGGTGCAACAATCATTGCAATCATCTTGCTTATGTTACTTTTGTTGTTTATCGAAAAAAAACGAAAATAATAAGAAAATGCGAATCTCTTAAAAGATTCGTATTTTTTTATGAAAATGTAGAGTGGTACACAAATGTTATTAGTGATAAAGGCATCCCGATGTGGTGATTTTCAGGAATTTTCCCCATATAATTTCCCTTCATTATATCCGTGCTTCTCTTAACTTAATTACTTGCAAATAAAAATTAAAAGGAACATAATAATAGAGGAGAAACCTTAATATTCCAATCGAATCATCAATTGTTTGGAATAAATGAAGATATATAGTAGGGAAGGAACGTGTAAGATGGGTTCAACACATGAATTCACGGTGAAAGAAGAAATAGCTAATTCCATCACACATGGAATAGGAATGGTACTTAGTATAGCTGGTTTGGTATTACTTGTTGTCTATTCCTCACTTTATGGTACGGTTTGGCACATTGTTAGTTTTACATTATTTGGTGTAACAATGGTATTACTTTATACATCTTCCACACTTTTGCATAGTTTGCCAAAAGGTCGTGCAAAAAATGTATTTGAAGTATTAGATCACTCATCGATTTATTTCTTTATTGCTGGTACATATACACCATTTTTATTTTTAGCTATTCAAGGGTGGCAAGGTTGGACGTTATTTGGTGTCATCTGGGGCCTTGCAATTGGTGGAACTGTTTTTAAAGCTTTTTTTGTGAAAAAATTCCTTTTTTTCTCGACAATTCTTTATGTTGTTATGGGTTGGTTAATTGTGCTAGCATGGCAACCATTAGTAGAAAATTTACATCCGAATGGTGTTCGTTGGTTAGTGGCTGGCGGTTTATTGTATACAATAGGTGCTGTTTTTTACGTCTGGAGAGCATTTAAATTTCATCATGCTTTATGGCATTTATTTGTTCTAGCGGGGTCTATTGCACATTTTTTCTGTGTATTCTTTTATTTATTACCAAGATAAGAAATAATGTAAGCACATGTATGGAGAATGCATGTGTTTTTTTGTTTTTCTCAGGACCTCGTACCTTTTGACATAGAAGAGTCACATGCAGTAGGTGTTATTGAGTTTGTTCTTCACCTGTGTAATATATCACAACATTCATTCTCTTTTTCTATTACGGTTAAAGTAATATTTCAACAAAAGGGGCGTTTAAGTTGAGAGAAAAACCTATGTTTTCACCACGTGATTATAATGAAGATCCTTTTATTGTTATTTGGGAAGTAACGAGAGCATGTGCATTGAAATGCCTTCATTGTCGGGCAGATGCTCAACATCACCGTGATCCTCGAGAATTGAATTTTGATGAAGCGAAAGTATTGATTGATCAAATTCATTCAATGAAAAACCCTTTACTCGTATTTACTGGAGGGGATCCTTTAGAGCGGAACGATTTATTTGATATTGCAACATATGCGATACAAAAAGGTGTACGTGTTTCGATGACACCATCAGCTACTCCAAATGTAACAAAAGATGTAATGAAAAAGGCGAAAGATATTGGACTTGCAAGATGGGCATTTAGTATTGATGGACCAAATGCGGAAATACATGATCATTTTAGGGGAACTACTGGATCATTTAAGCGAACAATGGAAGCTATTGAATATTTACATGAATTAAACATGCCGTTACAAATCAACACAGTAATTTCTAAATACAATCTCAATTACTTAGAAGAAATGAAGACATTAATGGAGAAACTAAATGTTGTGTTATGGAGTGTATTCTTCTTGGTTCCTGTTGGTAGAGGGCAAGAGAAAGATATGATTTCACCTGTAGAACATGAGAAAGTGTTCAGATGGCTACATCATGTTGCACAAGATGCCTCTTTTGATATAAAAACAACAGCAGGACAGCATTATCGTAGAGTTGTGCTTCAACAAAAAGCGAAAGAAAAAGAAACAACCATTGCTTTTGAGAATGTATTAGAAAAAGGTGCAACAGGTACAGTAGATGGTTTAGGTAGAGCACCTAAAGGAGTTAAT
>JAJUGF010000282.1 GCA_029268495.1 Gracilibacillus sp. | reverse complement strand
TCTTCCTCTTCATTAGAAGCACAACCGAAAAGTAAACCTGTTGATAATGCAACTGCACCTAACATTTTTACATATTTCCATTCCATTACACATAGCCTCCTTTCCAACGTATCTTCTTCGTTAGGATAACCAGTTTCGGAATGAATTATGCTAGTGGCGAAATTATTTTTTTGTAGATCCCGTCTTTTCCATTTGCATAGATGTACTTGCCGCGAAGAAAGACAGGACCAATGATGCGTTTGCCAAAGTTATCTACTAATTGGATTTTATCTTTTTGCGCATATGTACGACCTTTTTTTCGATATCTAATTAGTTCATTTCCAAGAGCAAGTCCAATTAATCCGTTCTCATCAAATGCGAATTGTTGGATACTCGTCTCCCCTTCGATACGATAGCTCGACTTTACTTTCTTCTTTTCATTGAGTGTGACAATTTTGAAATCATCATAATAATAAAATTGAACATGTGTACTGCTCGTGACATTAAGCGCATAGCTATCGATGATCGAAAACTTTCTCGCACCCCATAATTTCTCCCCACTTTTATCAAATGCAATGACACCATCACTTCCAATTGGCTCTTCCCAACCAAAATTCCCAAAAATCCCTTCATCAAAATATCCTACCCAAATCGTATCTGTTTCATCAATTTGCATTTGCTCAATGCCGTCACCAAGCGTAAATGCTGAAATGAGTTGTCCATTTGGATTATATATTCTTGCATTGCGCTCGATTACTAAACCTTTCTTCTCACATCTCGGTTGGACAAGGAGAATCGTACCATCTGAAAACATATCTACTTCTGACGGAATAAAAGCAATGTTCTTTATTTCTATTGTATCTATATTGTCCTCATCTATTATACGTATTGTCCAATTCGCCTTTTTTACTGGCCGCTCAAAATAATCTAGCTCTTGTTGATCTGATTCAATCAAGATGAGCTTACCCTCCATTGTGATCTGCGCTGAGATGAAGTTACGTGTTGAGTGATATGGGATTATTTTTGTTAATGTCATCTTCTCCATAGTAAACTCCCTTTCCATAGAAAAAGCATACCAATCTCCTGATGGCATGCTTTCTAGTATCTATTACTTCACTGCAAATGTAATTTCTGCTTCACAAGCTAATTCGTCGCCTACTTTTGCGACTGCTTTACCTTTACCAATTGGACCTTTGATTCGGATAATTTCAACTTCTAGTGAAAGTTGGTCGCCTGGCTTTACTTGGCGCTTAAAGCGACATTTGTCAATCCCTGCAAGGAATCCAATTTTTCCTTTGAATGCATCTTTACTCAAGATCGCAACAGCACCTACTTGGGCCAATGCCTCGACAATAAGAACACCTGGCATGACAGGATAATCTGGGAAATGCCCTTGGAAAAATGGTTCGTTGATTGTGACATTCTTGATTCCACTTATTTTGTTTTCTTCTATTTCAGTTATACGATCAACAAGAAGAAAAGGGTAACGATGTGGAATGGTTTCTTTAATTTGTTCGATATCCATTATGTATCTTCCTCCTATTACTTCTCTACACGGACAAAATCAATAATATGTTTCCATGTTTCTAAACGTAAGACATCAAGGGGGCTTCCATCTCCAAGTACACTAAATCCGACAATTAAGCCAATAACTAGTGCAAACAAGCTACAAAATAGAATGATTAGAACTTTTAGCCAGACAGGAATTAACCGTAGAACGTAGACTTTCTCCTTCTTCCGCTGCTTCTTCGTTTCTTTTTTTTCTAATTTTGCATCTTGTCTTTTTTTCTGATTCTTATCGGTTTGAACTGTCTTCTCTTCATTTGACATTAGAAATGGCTCCTTACCTCTTACTTACTTAACGTAATTGATTAATTAATCCTTGCATTTGGTCATGCATTGAAATAGATTTCGCATTGAATTGGTATGCACGCTGTGTCTCAATCATTTCAGTCATCTGTTCTTGTATACTTACATTAGATGCTTCTAATGCTCCAGCTCTTACATTCAATTCATTCACTGGAATATCCTCAATAATTTCCGCTTGGTCGTAGGATGCAAGTGTTAATTCTGACAGTCGATACAGATTATCACCAGTACTTTCTAATAGACGTGGACGAATTGCTTGGACAACACTTAATTGTGCTTCTTGCGTTGCGACACCATTTCGCGTTACCATCACTTGTCCATTCTCCCCGATTTCAAGTGCTTCCATATTGTCTTCTAATAGAATTGGACCATTTGCACCGAGTACAGGATTGCCATCACTTGATACAAGCATCACTTGCCCGTTATCCATCGGACTCAGATAGAAGTTCCCTGCACGTGTATAACGTGTTTCTGTCGCACCATTCTCTGTTACACTTACTTGAAAGAATTGATTGTCTTCAAGTAAAGCAACATCTAAGTTCCGATCTGTTTGTTGCAACGAACCTTGGGAGAAATTGATATTCGTATGACCAAGTCTCGCCCCAGAACCTAGTCGAATGCCTTCTGGAGTTAATCGTGTCGGATTTGTTTCATCGTTCCCTATTTGTTGCATCAATAAGGACGAGAAATTCGCTGTACGTTGTTTGTATCCATTCGTATTCGCATTCGCTATATTATGACCAATATTGTCTAGCTTCTGTTGTAATTGGGCCATTGTGACAGCTGCCTGTATATTCATCCTGCTCATCTTATTTCACCACCTGTTAGCCTAATCGGGCAATTTCATTGACTGCTTTGTCTAAACTTCTGTCATATGCTTGTACTACTTTTTGATTTGCTTCAAATGCTCGATATGCTTGCATCATCTCAGTCATTGTCTGACCTGTATCCACATTCGAACTTTCTAGATAACCTTGTTGGATTTCAAATTGTAATCCCGCTACCGCTCTAGCATCTTGAAGAGCGCCTTCTTCTACTTCAAAAAGGTCTTCTCCATTTTTAATTAAATCATTTGCGTTCGCTGTGTATGTAACACTTATTGGTATCTCTCCATTTTCTAGTTGAAGTAACCCTTCAGGTGT
>JAJUGF010000281.1 GCA_029268495.1 Gracilibacillus sp. | reverse complement strand
CATGACACCACCAGTACCACCGATTAACATTGCACTCGTTATTGGTGTAATAAATGCAAAACTTGAACCTAAATATGCAGGAATTTGTCCTCTTGTAATGAGTAGATATGCCAATGTACCAAGACCGCTTGATATTAAAGCAACTGCTTGTGACAAGTCTGTTAAGTATGGAACTAATATGGTTGACCCAAACATTGCAAACAAATGTTGTAAACTAAAGAGCCACCATTTAGATAGTTTTGGTACTTCTTGCACGTCTAGTACAATATTTTCATTTTTCATTTTTGTATTCCCCTTTTGCATGCTAATATAATATAATTCTTTATCTATTATGTATTTTTTGATTCTACAAACTCACTTCATTCTCAAAAACTCTGTTTGTATATAAAAAAACCTCTTTGCAAGGTCGCAAAGAGGTAGACGTGTCCAAAAATATGGCTACACATCACTTCAGCAACCTTGTAAGTATCTCTGTACTTATTTAAAGGTTTATTATTCTTTTTCAAATATACTAACACTATCGTTATGATCGATTTCTTCTAATTCAACAGTAATGATTTCACTTTGTGATGTCGGAATATTTTTTCCAATAAAATCTGCTCTTATTGGTAATTCTCGATGTCCTCTATCTACTAATACTGCTAATTGAATTTGAGATGGTCTTCCATGGTCCATTAATGCATCCATTGCAGCTCTTACTGTTCTACCTGTATATAATACATCGTCAACTAGAACAACATTCTTGCCAGTTACTTGTTCTTTCAAATTTGCGTCATTCAATTTCGGTTCTTTTTGATCGTCAATATGTGTTAGATCATCACGATATAAAGTGATATCTAATTCACCAATTGGAACATCTACTCCTTCAATTTCTCTAATCCGATCTCTTAGACGATTAGCAATAGGAACACCTCGTGTTTTAATTCCAACGATCATTAAGCCTTCTACACCTTTATTACGTTCTAATATTTCATGAGCTATTCGTGTCAATGCTCTCTTCATTGCATTCGCATCAAGTACATTCGCTTTTTTGTTCATCAAAATAACTCCTTTACGCCTTAAATAAGAAAACCCTTTTGCTCACATGAGGAACAAAAGGGTGGAAGATATACTTAGCACGTTCAGTATTATCTTTTTCCTTTTCCAGCCTCACGGGACTGTATTAAAAGGCATATTATATTGTATCAATTATGACAAAAGTATAGAAGAAAGTCAATGTTTATTTCTGATATTTTGTATGACTTGTTCGAATTTTGTCGGTAAAGTCGCTTGAAATTCCATTGGTTCATTGGAAATTGGATGATTAAAAGTTAATTTATATGCATGTAATGCTTGTCCATCTACATCAATCGATTTTCGTTGTCCGTACTTAGGATCGCCGACAATTGGAAATCCAATATATTTCATGTGTACTCTAATTTGGTGTGTTCTTCCAGTATCTAAAATACACTTCACCAATGTATACTCACCATAAAATCTCTCGACAACTTCAAAATGGGTAATGGCATTTTTTCCATTTTCAACAACATCCATCAACTGTCTGTTTTTTGTACTTCTACCAATTGGCGCATCTATCGTCCCGTATTCATGAGGGATATCTCCATGTACTAAAGCATAATACTCTCGTTTTATTTTTTTCTCTTTCATTTGATTTGCAAGATTCTCGTGCGCTTTATCATGTTTTGCTACGACTAATAATCCACTTGTATCCTTGTCTATTCGGTGTACAATACCTGGTCTTTTGATACCATTAATACCTGATAAATCATCACAATGATACAATAAAGCATTTACTAATGTATCTGTATAATGACCAGCTGATGGATGTACGACCATACCACTTTTCTTATTCACAACTAATATATCGTTGTCTTCATAAGTAATATCAATAGGAATATTTTTAGCAGTTACTTCTAATGGCTCTGCTATCGGAATTTGCCATTCTACGTTATCGTCTTCTTGACATGTATAATTAGGTTTGACATGATTTCCATTTACTTTGACAAGTTTTTTATCAAACCATGTTTTAATTTGAGATCTAGAGTAGTCCTCCGTAACATCAACCAACAATTTGTCTATTCTCGTACCTTTTTCCTCTTGTTGCACAATATGTTCTGTTTTACACATTACTTTTTTGCTCCTTTATTTCTTCGCTCTTCAAGAATTGTTGCAATGAAAATCAACACAACTCCAACTACTAATGCTGAATCAGCAATATTGAAAATTGGATAATTATATGAGCCAATATAAATGTCAAAGAAATCTACCACTTTTTTTCTAAACAAACGATCAATAAAATTACCAATTGCTCCACCTAATACGAACGCTAATGCTACTCCTAACAGCTTGCTTTCTTTGGCATGTTTTTGTATATAATATACCACAAATCCTATAACAATAAGTGTAATAATATAAAAAAACATCATTTGTCCAGCTAATATCCCCCATGCTGCACCAGTGTTCCGATGTGATGTAAGATAAAAGATATCTCTAATAATGGTTATCTGTTCTCCAAGTTCCATATTCTTCACAACTAACCACTTGCTAAATTGATCTAATAAAATCACTACACTTGCTAATACGTAAATCCACATGACTTTCACCTCTATTATTCTAAATTCATCTACAAACTATTTTTCATTATAGCATGAATACGCAAGAAGTTTATATATGACCTTACGCAACTATTAAAAATAAAGAAGCTTCCATACTAACTGGAAGCTTCTTCACACAATTGATTAGTAATTCTCTTTTACAACTGTTGCACATCTAGTACAAAGTGAAGGATGTGCTTCGTCTGTTCCAACAGTATCCGAGATTACCCAGCAACGTTCACACGTTTCTCCTTCGTGCTTAGAAATGTCTACTGTTACATAGTCATATTCTTTACCATCTGTAATCTCATCAACCCATTCGACATTTGAAACGATTAATAGCTGATGTAAATGTGGTATTTCTCTCATCACATGAGCGACATGATCGTTATTCGCTTTTATTTTTACATTTGCTTCTAAAGAT
>JAJUGF010000280.1 GCA_029268495.1 Gracilibacillus sp. | reverse complement strand
ATACAGAAATGGGAAGACCAGGAGAACCAGCTGAAGTTGCACCCGCATATGTTTTTTTAGCAAGTGATGATGCAAGTTATATCACAGGACAAACCATTCATATTAATGGTGGAAAAATTATCTAAGCTAACTGACCCCATTCTAATGAAGAGATTGAAACAAAAGAATTCTTTAATTGTAACAATTCAAACGATTCGGTAAATGGATTTCGAATCGTTTGAATTGTTTGCTTATTATAAGGAATAACATGTTTGATAATTTCGAGATTCATGTGTGCTTGGAAAAGTTAGCTGAAGGAAAAAGCCCATGGAAAGGGGAGTGTGCAAGCCGGAGCGGGGCATACACTCATATTCATTTAACAATTATTAATTTGCATAGTGCTTATCAATCATTTATTGACAAATGTCGTAGTTCGTGTTTTGTGTTAAGAACAATAGTTATGTCTCAGTCTTTTTGTTTTTTATTTTAAACATTTGTATTTCTTTTTCTTACTAAATGGTGTAAAGTATTATTCTTAATAAAAGAATTTAAGAAAGAGGATTTTACAGATGAAGCAAACAGACACAAAAAAATTAACATTATTTGCACTTACTTGGCCAATATTTATTGAAATTCTTTTACATATGTTAATGGGGAATGCGGATACATTAATGCTCAGTCAATATTCTGATCACTCTGTTGCAGCTGTCGGGGTATCTAATCAAGTGTTATCTGTTGTAATCGTAATGTTTGGTTTTGTTGCAGCGGGTGCTAGTATTCTCGTCGCACAAAATCTCGGAGCAGAAAAAGACAAAAATGCGGCGGAAATTGCTGTCACATCCATCAGTCTTAACTTAGTTTTTTCTGCGATTATCAGTTTAGTTTTATTTCTATTTAGTGATGCCATTCTTCGTTTAATGGATTTACCTAGCGAATTAATGGATGAAGCATCTGTATATATGAATGTTGTCGGTGGATTTATGTTTGTTCAAGCATTAATCATGACAGTCTCAGCAATTCTACGTAGTTATGGATTCACGAAAGATACCATGTATGTAACGATTGGGATGAATATCATCAATGTTATCGGAAACTACTTATTTATATTTGGTCCGTTTGGCTTACCTGTGCTTGGTGTAGAAGGTGTTGCATACTCTACGATGGCTAGTCGTTTTATTGGGTTCATCATTTTAACATTCATATTAATAAAAAGAAGTAATAAAATGCTTCCTTTCCAATCTTTTTATCGCTACCAAAAGAGACATGTGGTTGATTTACTCAAGATTGGTGTGCCTTCTGCTGGTGAGCAATTATCGTATAATACTAGCCAAATGGTGATTACTTACTTTGTGGCACAACTTGGTACAATTGCCATTACGACAAAAGTTTACGTTCAAAATATTATGATGTTTATCTTATTATTCTCTATCGCAATTGGGCAAGGTACACAAATTCTTATTGGACATATGATCGGAGCAGGAGATATTGATTCTGCATATAAACGCTGTATCAAAAGTCTCAAAATATCTATTATAATCAGTACGTTAACAGCAATTGTAGTCTATTTATCCAGTGGACCATTACTAAGCATTTTTACTAATGATTTATCAATCATTGAGCAAGGTGCGTTCTTATTACTTGTCACTGTTATATTAGAACCAGGTAGAGCATTTAATCTTGTTGTAATCAATTGTTTGCGTGCGACCGGTGATGTTAAATTCCCTGTATTTATTGGTATAATATCTATGTGGGGTGTGAGTGTTACTTTCGCTTGGTTCTTCGGCATCTACCTCGGATTAGGGCTTGTAGGGATATGGATAGGATTTATTGCTGATGAATGGTTAAGAGGCATACTCATGTTACGCAGATGGCGTTCCAAAGTATGGGTCAAAAAAGCATTCGTTAGAAGTTAATATACGTTATGATAACAAAAGATGAGATTCATACAAAAAAATCCAAACAATTCGTTAGCTTGTTACCGAATTGTTTGGATTTTATGCATACTAGATAACTTTATCTGGAATTTTGAGCTTTTATATGTGGCTCCGGCTTGTGTATTACCCTTGCCGTGAGTTTTTCTCCTAATTGGCACAATAAATATTAGTAATCATTAGCTCGCATTTGCTTTTTTTACTTTATAGTTATACGCAATAATAAACCCAATGAATCCTCCGAAAATGAGAATCATCATCGAAATAAATAACCAATTTAAGCCTGTGTCTTTTTCCACAATAAAGATATTACTTGATTCTCGATCTAATACGATTCGATGTGTTCCATCTTCTTGACTTCTTACAATATCATCATCTAAAGTTCCTTTTAGTTGAATCTCATTATTATTTAATGTGAGTGGAACAACTCTTGTTTCTTCATCATTATTAATTGCGATATACATCGTTTCAGATGTCGTTTCTCGTTTATACACAATCATTGCGCCATCTTCACCAACAATCTCTATATCCCCATTTTTTAATGCATCTGAATTCGCTTTAATTGCAGACAACTTTTCTACATGCTTAGTGATTTCTTCATCTGCTTTATTTAATTCTGCCATCCGATGATCTGGTTCAGCTACACCGTTATCCATCGGTACTTCTATACCTTGGTATAAGAAGGAAGAACCATTTAATGTGTATAATAATGTAGTTGCTAGTTTCCATCTTGTAACAGGATGGTAGCCTTCTTTCATCGTCTCAAATGCAAAACGATTCGTGAAGACAGATTCTAAATAATAGATTTGATTCGATTCTGTTGTCTGTTCTTTTATCAAATCTGTTAGCTTATTACCTGGTTTTTTAAGTATATCCACAGCTTTTTTTTGAAACGCATGATTCATTTGTGATGTTTCCTTATCTACATGATCCACAATTAATCCGGTAGTATTACCTAATTGTTCTTTAATACTTTCAAATAATGCTTGCTGTTGCTCATTGATATATACATGAAATCCATCTACTCCTGCATGATCTATCCAATACTGCATTGATTGAATCACATGATCTTTTGCTTCTTCTGTTGTTCTTAGACTACTTACTGTTGT
>JAJUGF010000279.1 GCA_029268495.1 Gracilibacillus sp. | reverse complement strand
TATTGAAATAACACTCTCCTTTCGATATACTAATACATGTCTGTTTCATCCATCATGTTACATGCGCTCGTAGCTCAGGGGATAGAGCAATGGTTTCCGGTACCATGTGTCGGGGGTTCAAATCCCTCCGTGCGCGTTAAAATCAAAATTATAAAGAGATTGAAATAACAGATTTCTTTAGCCTAAAAAAATCCAAACGATTCGAAAGCTATTACCGAATCGTTTGGATTTTTTGTGTATTTAAAGGATAATTCTATTTATTTATTTTGAGCTTTTATATGTGCATGTATATGTTACGGCTTGTTCGTGTTCCTGTCCGTAGGTTTCTCTGAGCTATACTTATCTAAGTGGATTAGTCAAGGCATGTACGGAAATTACCATTTCAAAATTACGTATCATTTAGGCACATGCTCACTTCTTAATTGATCCGCAAATTGGTCAATTTTCTTTAATCGATGGTTAATACCTGATTTGCTAATTTTGCTTCCTGACACCATTTCTCCTAGTTCTTTCAAAGAGACATCTTGGTGCTCCATACGTAAAATAGCAATTTCCTTTAATTTATCAGGTAATGCATCTAATCCTACTGTACGTTTAATAAATCGAATATTTTCCACTTGTCTAAATGCAGCACCAATTGTTTTATTTAAATTCGCTGTCTCACAATTCACCAGGCGATTTACAGAATTACGCATATCTCGAACAATTCTTACATCTTCAAATTTGAATAATGCTTGATGTGCTCCAATATAGTTAAGAAATTCTGTTATTTTTTCTGCTTCTTTAATATATGCAATAAATCCTTTTTTTCTTTCCAAAATTCGCGCATGTAAGTGATAGTCATTCAATAAATCACATAATGCTTGATTATGTTCTTCGTAAAAATTATAAATTTCCAAATGATAAGAAGACGTCTCTGGATTATTCACAGACCCACCTGCTAAGAATGCTCCTCGCAAATACGCACGTCGACAGCATTCTTTCTTTTTATATTCATCGGATATTGTTCGAACAAATTGATATGGTTCAATTAACAATCCCATATCAACAAGCATTTCTTTCACACCTTCATTCATGCGAACAATATAGACATTATTTTTCTTTAATTTCATTTTCTTTCGTACAAGTAATTCTACAGGATGCGTATAAAGACTTTTGATTAATGTATAAATTCGTCTTGCTATTGCGGCATTTTCTGTCTGTACGTCTAGAGAGTAATGTAGACGCGAAAAAGATACTGCGCCGTTCATTCGAATCAAAGCAGCCAATTCTGACTTATTGCAACAGGCATTGTTTGCAATTGTCGTTAGTTCCTTTTTTATCTCTGAAGCAAAAGACAACTTTCTCCCCCCTTATTCACTTTTATAACAATGAAACAAGGAGATTTGCTATTTTCTCCGTATCATGTCTTAATGAGTTATTCTTCACTTTTACAATATCTTCTTCAATAATCTTCACACCTAAATTTCTTAATCGGTCGAAGTCGTATACTACTGGTGCTGCCATTTCTTCCGCATAGACCAGTTTCATGTCCGGATCAATTTCTTTATTGTGTACGACGACGGAATGAATACAACCAGCTCCAACATGATCCAAAATTGCTTGCACATGATCACTCGCTGTATATCCATTGGTTTCTCCAATTTGCGTCATCACATTACATACATAAATCACATTTGCATGTGTATCTTTTAATGCTTGCCCGATTTGGGGGACAATCAAATTAGGCAAAATACTTGTATAAAGACTACCTGGTGACACGACTACAATATCTGCAGACAAGATAGCATCCACTGCTTCAGGCAATGGCAAGACAGGATTTGGTTGAAGAAATACACGTTTGATTTTCTTCCCTACTTTAGGAATATTTGATTCACCTGACATAATCGTGCCATCTTCATACTCTGCATGCAAAAACATATTTTGATTTGCAATAGGATAAATGTTTCCTTTCACATTTAACACACGAGAGATTTCTTTAATTCCTGTATAAAAATCTCCAGTAACAGAAGTCATTGCAGCGAGCAGCAAATTACCCATAGAATGACCAGATAGCCCATTCCCTTTCGTAAAGCGATGCTGGAATAAATGCATTAGCATTGGCTCGACATCAGATAATGCTGCAATGACATTTCTAATATCACCAGGTGCAGGCATTTCCATTTCTGTACGCAATCGACCAGAACTACCGCCATCATCTGCGACTGTTACAATTGCGGATAAGTCAATATCGTGATGTTTGAGACCACGTAGTAATACAGGCATGCCAGTCCCGCCGCCTATTACTACTACTTTCTTCGTTGTATGTGTTGTCATATCTTATCCCTTTCGCTTGTCAATATCACGATGGCTTACATGTGTGACATAGTTCTTTTGGAAATGTTTCGCAATATGTTCTGCAATAGCAACAGATCTGTGTTGTCCACCTGTACATCCAATTGCAATGACAAGTTGGCTCTTACCTTCCCGTTTATATTGTGGCAACATAAATTGCAATAAATCTAATGTCTTTTCTAAAAATACTTTTGTGTCAGACCATTTAAATACATATGATGCCACATCTGGATTAATGCCAGTAAGTGGTCGCAATTGTTCTACATAATGAGGATTTGGTAAGAATCGAACATCAAATACTAAGTCAGCATCAATTGGTAGTCCATACTTAAAACCGAATGACAATGCATGGATGGAGAAAATTTCCTGTTCACTCTCTCCGTATCTCTGCACAATTTTCTCTCTCAGTTCTTTTGGCTTCAAGTTAGATGTATCGATAAAGTGTTGTGCACGACCGCGCAGTTCATCTAATATAGTACGTTCCGCATGAATACCTTCTAATGGTAGTCCGTCATGTGCTAAAGGATGGGAACGGCGCGTTTCTTTATAGCGTGACACGAGTACTTGGTCACTCGCATCTAAAAACAAAATATGTTCTTCTAACCAATTCTCTTGACCTAATTTGTCTAAAGCTTCAAATAAAGATTCAAAGAATTCACGTCCACGTAAGTCCATTACAAGCGCAACTTTTTGAATATTGTT
>JAJUGF010000278.1 GCA_029268495.1 Gracilibacillus sp. | reverse complement strand
AATGGTCTCTGTACCATTTGCTCTTTATATAAAACCATGTTATCTCGTAAATAATCAAAGCCATACTCATTATTTGTACCATATGTGATATCTTTTAAGTATGCTTCGCGCTTTTCTTCTTTAGACATTCCGTTTTGATTATGCCCAACAGTTAGTCCTAAAAATTCAAATAACTGACCCATTTCTCTCGCATCACGGTCAGCTAAGTAATCATTCACTGTAATGACATGCACACCTTTGCCTGTGATTGCATTCAAATATGCAGGCATAGTAGAAGCTAGTGTTTTTCCTTCCCCTGTTTTCATCTCTGCAATATCACCGCGGTGCATCGCAATCGCACCAACTATTTGCACATGAAAAGGACGCATCTTCAATACTCTTTGAGATGCTTCACGAACAACTGCATATGCTTCCACAAGTAAATCATCCAATGATTCACCATTTTGATATCTTGTTTTAAATTCTTCTGTTTTATTTTGTAACTGTTCATCTGTCAATTGTTGGATCGTTGATTCTAATGCATCCACTTCTGTAGCAATTTTTTCTAATTCTTTTAATTGTCTTTGATTGCCATCACCAAAGACTTTTTTTAATAATCCCTTCATCAAAGCCGCTCCTCTTTTTTACATCTATCCATTTCAAACAAGTTGTTTCATCATGCTTGTTTATGTAATTTACAAATGTTTTGCTCTTTTTATATCATAACATTTGATGAAAGCTATTGACAACAATCGGCGTCAAAAATTGCTTGTATGCAACAGAAAGGAGACTGAGACATCACATATAGAGAAGGTAAGTGAATGAATGGAGGTAATAGTCAGTAGGCATTGGACTGTCCATCATTATGTTACGAAACGTTAGAAAGTGATGATATGTATGTCTCAGTCTAAGTAAAGAAGGTCTTCTGAGAGGTATTAGGGCCTTCTTTGAAAGGACAATTTAGTTATACCATGTATTTATGTGTTCGTTAAATAGACAAATCTATCGTTTCTTCACGTAAATACGATAAATAATTCTTTATTTCGATTATATTTTTCCTTTATTATCTTTATCCTAAGATATTTTGGCAATATTAAAAGCAAGTGAAAAATCTTCACTTGCTTTTGTTTAAGTATATTTAGCTTGGTTCAATTAATCCATAACGTCCATCACGACGTTTATAGACTACGTTTGTATTTCCAGTATCTGAATTCTCAAATACGAAGAATGCATGTCCTAGCATATCCATTTGTAATACTGCTTCTTCAGAATCCATTGGTTTTAAGTTGAAGCGTTTTGTTCTTACAATTTCGATCTCATCATCATCTAAGAACTCTTCTTCTCTTCTTTCCGCTGCTTCCTTTTCTAATTCAGCAAAGACATGTTTTGGTGCACCTTGCTGACGGAATTTACGGTTTACTTTTGTTTTGTGCTTACGAATTTGCCTTTCTAGTTTGTCAACAACAAGATCAATTGCAGCATATAAATCAACGTGTTGTTCTTCTGCTCGAAGTAATAGGTTCGTCATTGGAATTGTTACCTCGATTTGCTGCTCTTCGTTATAGACACTTATATTTACATTTACATCAGAAGTTGGAGCCGAATCAAAATATCTTTCCAATTTGCCGATTTTTCTTTCGACATATTCCTTAATTGCTCCAGTCACTTCTACATTTTCTCCTCGAATGTTGTATTTCATAAAAAGTGTCCTCCTTTCAAACTATAAAGCTATGATAAGCTATATAACTATAATACCACACTTCGCACTTATTAAACGAGTAATTTGTCAATATATTTGAAATATTTTTAACAATTTCTTTACATAGAGATTTTAGGTGATTTTTTCGATTTACACATAGAAAAAAAGTGCATTACCATAGAGGTTCTGCACTTATAATCATCTATTCACTTCTTGGAATCCATAAACATGCCGTCATAATTTGCTAATTTTTGATATGGATTCAAATATTGCTTTGTAGATCTTGTTTGTTTTTTATTGTTTTTCATATCTGACTTGATTTTTAACAAAAGAACATCTAATTTAGGTTTTAGCTGTTCATCCAATTGAACAACTTCTTTCCCTAATTGGATTGTCGCCTCGTCATAAGGTGGTTTTATCTCACTAATGACAACTTCTCGTTCATTCAATAGTTGGTCGACTTTATTCACGACATCATCACGATCATCTAACTTAATGGGATTCTCCAATAATTGAAGAAGCTCTGTTGTCTTCTCTTTGTATATTTCTAATTGAATCATGATGATTGTACACCTTTACCATGTTGACGAATACGCTCTTGCTTAATTACTTCTTTCCAAGTATCTCGAAACTGTGTCATAATTTCTTCTGCTTGATTAAGTTGTTCTACATCATTGTGAACATTTGCCATTGTTAAGGCACGATATGCAAAATCATATAATGGCATCATTTGTTTTGTAATCGGCGCTTCTTGATCTAGTGTCACCATTAATTCACGAATGATATCTTGCGTTTTTTGAATCATTGTATTTTTTTGTTGATGATTTTTTTGTTCCATTGCTTTACGTGCTTGTTTGATAAATTTCAAACTACCATTATAAAGCATCAATGTTAATTCACCTGGAGTTGCTGTTGTTACTGAGTTGTTTTGGTATGTTTGATATGGTTGGTAAGCCATTACAAAAACGCTCCTCTTTAATCCTTAAATTTTCTCATCTACGATAAATCCCATCAATTCAGCCATTGATGCATAGACATCTAACAATTTCTTTGGTGGAATTTCTCTAATTACTTCATCTGTCTCTCGATTCACTAATGTCACGTAATATTTCTCTAATTTCTCATGATATTCATAACGAACACCTGTATTTGTTGGTTCTAAAAATGAATTTAATCCATCGACCATGCTTTTTGCTTGGTCTTTTGATAGCTCCATTGGTTGTTCGTTTTGTTCTTTATTAACATGGTTATTGGATCTATCTACTGCTGATATGGAAAACTCTTTGTTGTCTACTGTTTGCAGTAATGGAGATCCAGTGATCATTTTTCCAACTTCCATGCGAATGACATCTCCTCTTCACTATTTATGTATTATATCGGACATCATTT
>JAJUGF010000277.1 GCA_029268495.1 Gracilibacillus sp. | reverse complement strand
TCCATAGAGATGACAGCTAAATCTGTGAATAAGTCACTCCCAATAATTTCAGCAGGGACATTGGATTCATCTGATAAAATAATTTCTACTTCATCTGCCCCTTGAATCACATGATGATTTGTCACAATAAATGCTTTGTCACCTTCCACTTTATAAATCACTCCAGAGCCTGTCCCAGATTCACCTGACTCCTCTACAAAAAGACTGCCTTGAGCTTGAATATTAATGACACCAACAACAGCTGGAGCAACATTTGCCACAATCTCTGTAATATTTGATTGAATATCTACATTGACTTGTTCTGTCGTTGTATTGTTGTGATCCTTCTCATCGATTGGAATTCCAGGTGATTCCTTCTCTCCAACAACTACTTCATATGGCAATAAGTCATATTTCACAAGTGCTGGTAGAACAAGTGCAAATAAAAATGCACCAAGAACGATTCCAACAATAAGTGGGGTGAGCCAGCTAGATTTTCTTCCTGTTCGTTTCGGGTAATGATCATCATAATATCCCATATATCGTCACCTTTCACCTTTTATTTAGATGAATATTATTTAGACAACATTGTACAGTGGTGTAGGTACTTTAGGGTCTGTATCATGTAACGTGATACGTCCCCCAACTTCAAATCCATATTCTTTTAGACCATTTGTCACAGACATATTCGCAAGTTCCTTCATATTATTATCTTTGCTTAAATGTGCTAAATAAATACGCTTTGTTTGATCATTTATAATGTCAGTTAATGCTAATGCACAATCTTCATTCGAAACATGCCCCATATCACCTAATATTCGGCGCTTGACACTCCATGGATATCTACCCATTTGTAACATGCCGACATCGTGATTTGCTTCAAACACAAGCGCATCTGCACCTTCTACTGTTTTCTTAATTCGTTCCGATACATAGCCAAGGTCCGTTACGAGCGCTACCTTTTTCCCGTTATGGTGAAATACGTAAAACATCGGCTCTGCTGCATCATGAGACACGGCAAAGGATTCAACATCCATGTCACAGAATGTCTTTGTCTCTTCCATATTAAATACAAATTTCTGGTCAACACTTAGCTTACCAAGAGAATGTTCCATTGCTTTCCAAGTCTTTTCATTTGCATAGATTGGTAGATTATACTTACGCGCAAAAATGCCAAGACCTTTAATATGATCACTATGTTCATGTGTGACTAATATTCGAGATAGCTCACTTGGATCAATTTGAATATGTTCAAAAAGCCTAGTCATTTCCTTCCCACTTAAGCCAGCGTCAACTAATATTTTTTCTTTTTCTGTACCGATATAAAAAGCATTCCCCGAACTACCGGATGCTAATACACTAAAGTGTAGTGTCATCTGTTTTCACTCCATTTGTTGTCTCCATATTCTGTAACCACGTGTTGATCAACATTGCTGCATCATCTGCATCTAATTCCTCATTAAGAGGTCGCAATGTACTTTTTTGAGTTAATGTATAATTCTGAATGGTCTTATTCACCTCTACGACAAAACTCTTCTCATCTCTTGTTAGAATATGACCTTCAATTGCATTGGCATAAAAGTAATTCGCATCATTCACTTCAATTTCCCATGTTGGTGTGAGTACTTGAACGCCATCAGGTAATGGCAATAAGTTCTGGTACCCAAATGTCACGTCAGAAATCGTCGCACCAGAGATAATATTACCTTTTTCAAATAAATTCGTAATTATCGTGAGTGGTTCTTGCACCCCATATGTCTCTTCCTCTTGCTCTTCTGCTTTCTCTAACATTGTCTGGACATAATGGGTCATTTCCCCTTTGTCATTGACACGAACGAGTAATGCACCACTTTGATTATAAAAAATCGGCTCCTCAATCTTTTGGAAGAAGATATACGTATTTGTGTCTGTATCTAAGGCATAATCTTCAAAATTGTAACTCTCATCATTCCAAATATGTGTGCGAATATTCTCCTCTGTTTCTTCTATATCAAAAGGTACAGGTTTATCTAATTGGGATAAGATGAGATGATGATCAATGACGACAATTTCTTGATTCTCAAGCCCTTCTAATTCCTTTATGTCTTCCTCAGTAATTTCTTTTCTTTTTGCATATAACATAGATGCTTCTTTCGGACTCTCTGGCACATCCTCTAACCCACTCAAGTTATCTTGTAAATTCACTTCCACATCAGGTGCTGCAGCGTATTCTTCCTCTTGACCCGTAATAAATTGGCGTAAAAGAAAGATATTTAAAATGAGAAAACATAATATAAATAGTGTCTTAATTTGCCCCCATTGCATTTCCATACCCTCCTTGGTAGTTAGACATGGACATCTCGCTCGTAATCATCTGCCAACCTTGTACTGTTTCCACACACCATGTAGGAATTAAATCAAATACTTGCGCACCTGCCTGTTGTTCAATCCGATACCCTAATTGGATATCTAGAATTTGATCTAACTCATACATTTCATTTTGTTCTAAATAGTCGACTAACTGTTCCCCACTCATTAAGTCTGTTTCTGCTCTGTCATACGATTGCGTCAATTTCATCAATGGTCGTGCATATTGGTATAGACTTAAGTCATGGAATTTCATGAACATTGTCGCTAACCCTTGATTAGAGAAGACCGGATGATTTTTGTAAATCATACGAAATTCGACTTCTTGCAACAATGGATTGAGGTCAGATAATCGATAGTCAATCCCTTCTACCACTAACCAACCTTTATGATAGTTCACATAATTAATTGCACTCGTAAATACTTGTTCTCCAAGATTACCTTCCCTCGCATTTTCGCTTGAGTCAATGGTAGACTTTTCTGCAGTAAAGAAATTTGTATATTCCATTGCATACCCTTTGACTACCATCTCACGGGAACTATCTGAATACGTCTTGCCACCGTCTGTATTCGTGGAACTCTTTACATTCGACGGATTCCAGAAAAAGATGCTCTGTAACGAATTCGCATCAGGATTAATCGATGTATAGCTGAACTTCTTCCCACTCAACTTCACTTCATTCGGGATATAGATTGTCCGATTAAAGCGCAATTCTACAGGTAAATAAGTGATAAATTGTTCCACTACATTC
>JAJUGF010000276.1 GCA_029268495.1 Gracilibacillus sp. | reverse complement strand
TATGATACAGTATATAGAACAAACATATAACGAAGGGAGCGAAATAGTGATGACTTTAGCTGATATTTTGCGTGAAGAAGGTAGAGAGATAGGGAAGAAGGAAGGAATAATGGAAGGAAAACAAGAAGGAAAGCAAGAGGCCTTAGCCAATACAGCAATTCGTTTAATCACAAAATTTATAGCCCCTGTTCATAAGGAATTGGAAGAGGAGATTAAAAAGCAAGACATTGCCACATTAGAAGGTATCATTGATCAGATAGATGAGCTAGAGACATTAGCAGAAGTGGAAGGTTGGATGAAATAAGTGAGAATCACAAAAAGCTCAAATACAAATATGGAGTAAGTATTTGAGCTTTTACATCAATATAAATAATGAAACAGTTAAGTAGCTACATTTTTAAACGAGTATGTGTAACTTTTGTTTCATAATAAAAGTAAACGATTAGTGCAAGTGCGGACAGAATCATTCCAGATACGTACGGCAAATATATTGCAAGCCCATATAGTAGCCCACCTAATGGGGGACCGATAATTCTCCCTAATGAGTCAAAAGAAGAGAGAAGGCCTGTTACTTGACCGTAGCCAGATGTTGCTTGTTTAGTAAGTAGTGAAGATACACTTGGTCGTATCAGTCCATTTCCAATACCAAACACAGATAGAAAAATAGCCGCAGTTAAGAAATTTTGTACAAATAGAATCAATCCAAATCCGATAATAGATGTAATAATTCCAATTTTTATTACATTACCTTCACCAAATTTTTTAGTCATTTTACCGACTAATCCACCTTGTACGATTGCACCAGCAAATCCCATAATCATAAAGATATATCCGAGTTCTACTGTACCTAAAGAAGCTTTCGCAAATGCGAAATAAGCGAATGTAGCTTCAAGGCCAGCTAATGAAATCGAGACAAAGCCTTGTAAAATGAAGAGAGGTGCTGATTTTCCTTTTACCCCATTTATAAGAGAAGGTCGTTTTGTCTTAGCTGTTGATACATTTTCTTTTAGGTTAACTGTTTCTTTCAATACAAATAGCACTAAAAAGAAAGTTAAAATCGAAGAAGCTCCAGCTAATAAGAATGGAATAGCTAAGTTCTGTTCAGAAAATACACCACCAATTGCAGGACCGAAAATGAACCCAAGACCTACAGCTGCACCAACTACGCCCATTCCTTTGCTACGGTTTTCTTCACTTGTTACATCTGCTACATATGCTGTTACTGTAGGCATGTTAGCTGCTGATAACATACCACCGATAATTCTAGCAGCAAATAGCATCCATAAACTTGAGGCAAATGCCATCATGAAAAATGATAAAGATAATCCAGCAATCCCTATTAATAAAACAGGTTTACGACCGATTCGATCAGATACGCCACCCCATAATGGAGAAAAAATAAATTGCATAATAGAATATGTAGCCATTAAAAGACCCAATTCTGTTGGTGATGCGCCTAATTCTTCCGCATAAAAAGGTAAGACAGGTATAATGATCCCGAATCCAACCATTACCATAAACATTACTGCAAAAAGAACAGGCAATACTCTTTTTGTGTTCAATATAAGTCACTCCAAAGAATAATGAATACGCTCATTATTAAAATTTTTAATCTATTTGTAACAAGATACTCATTTATATAAAGATGGAAAGGAGATCAGATGCTTTATGAATTGTATAATCTGCATCTACTGTTTTTCCCTCAATCTCACGTTGTCTGTGATTAAACCAAATCGCTTTCCAACCAACTTGCTTTGCACCGACAATATCATTCTCATAAGAATCTCCAATATAAATGGTCTCTTCTTTAGATATAGCTAACCTGTCTTCAATATGTTGAAAGACACGAGGATCAGGCTTGGAATAACCAATAGCACCAGATACAAAAATATGTTGTGTAGGAATCCACTTTTCAAGTTGTAACTGTTTTATTTTTCTCGCCTGATGTGCATCTTCCCCATTTGTTAGTATGGCCAATTGAAATTTTTTCTCATATAAAAAATGTAATAATTCTTCCACCTCAGGGAACAATTGAATTTCCTGTTGCTTGTTATAATATGTTTGTTGAAATGAGATAGCATCCTCTTTTGTCAAAGGAATTTGGAAATCTGCACATGCGTTCATTATTCGATATGTTTGTAAGTCTAGTGCAGTTATTTCACCAGACATATGTTTTTCAAATACTTCATCACTATATTTTCTACTTGATAAATATAATGGAAGAATATCTTCTTCTGCAATGAAGCCATCTAAGTGTGTGGCAATTGCTTGTTTAAATGGTGAGAGTTGATCATATAATGTGTCGTCCACATCAAAGATAATTGTTTTCATTCTGTTCATCCTTCAATTAAAAAAATTGTACGTTATGATTCTATCATAACATTTTATTCGATAGAAAAGCATATTACTCAGATTAGAAAAGAAAAGTTCAAAATGTTAACAAAACTTTTCACATTTAAGGATTGAAAACAAATCAAAATATTGTTAAAATTATCACAAAGTTAAAAAGCTATGTGTAACTGGCGAGATACGGATAACCGTAGGGGAGCACATAGTTTCGAAGCCGCTCGCCTGGGCAAAGGTAAGGATTTTTCCTTACCTATTTCTGTTTAAAATTCTTTTAGGAGTGTGGTTTTACATGAAAAGAGTATACAATTTCTCAGCTGGACCATCAATGTTACCATTAGCAGTACTAGAAAAGGCACAAGCAGAATTACCAGATTACCGTAATTCAGGCATGTCCGTGATGGAACTGAGCCACAGATCAGGTTTATTCACAGAAATTATTGAAGAAGCAGAACAACTACTTCGTGAAATCATGAATATTCCAGAGAATTATAAAGTATTATTTGTTCAAGGTGGCGCTTCTCAACAATTTGCGATGGTTCCATTAAACATCATGAAAAATGGAAAAGCAGATTATGTGAACACAGGTTCTTGGTCCAAAAAGGCAATGAAAGAAGCAAAGAAATATGGTCAAGTAAATGTGATTGCATCATCTGAAGACGAGAATTTCACATTTATCCCTAAAATCGATCAAAGTATGATTGATAAAGAAGCAGATTATGTGCATATTACGACAAATAACACAATAGAAGGTACTAGTTTCCG
>JAJUGF010000275.1 GCA_029268495.1 Gracilibacillus sp. | reverse complement strand
CGAAGCATTCCTTTTTCTCCATAAATTATTGTCGCGTTATCCTCGCCAACTTTATACGCCCAACTTGCTGTTAATGTACCGATAATTCCATTTTGACTACGCAATATCGTAACTGCTTGATCATCTACATCACTATTTGCTTTTGCTGATGATTCAATCATTGATGCAACTTCAACAAACTCTGTATCTAAAATATATCGAATAACATCTGCTTTATGCACACCTAAATCACCAAGTGCACCGATAAATGCCTCTTTTTTACGAAAGAACCAACTATTCTCGCCATCGATACTCCAGCCTTCAGGTCCACCATGACCAAACGCTGTACGAAAGCTATAGATTTTACCTAATTTGCCATCTGAAATAAGTTGACGTGCTTTTTCATGACTTTTTACAAAACGTTGATTATGTGCAATCATTAATTTTTTGTTTGCCTTCTTACTTGCTTCAATCATTTGTATTGCTTCTTCTTCTGATGTTGCCATTGGTTTCTCACATAGCACATGTTTTCCTTGTTCCAATGCAAATATCGAGACAGGTGCATGTAAATAATTTGGTAAACAAACACTTACAATATCTGCGTCGCTGTCTGAAATTGCTTTCTTGTAATCTGTATATGCTTTTGCACTATATTCTTTTGCTGTCGTTTCCGCTCTTTCTTTTACAATGTCACAAACCGCTACGATTTCTACATGTTTATTTGATACATACTCCGGTAAGTGACGTAATTTTGAAATACTTCCACATCCTATTACTGCTACACGTAATTTACTCATTTTCCTTCACCTCATCTAATTTCTCTAATGGTTTCGCATTTCCATATGTCGCTAATGGTCGATTGACTGGCTTAGCCCATTTCACTGCGTTTTTGATTACTTGTTGTACGTTTTTATCATAGTATGTAGGATAAGCTTCATGCCCAGGTCTAAAATAAAATACTTTTCCATGCCCACGTTTGAATGTACACCCAGAACGAAATACTTCTCCACCTTCAAACCAACTGACAAAAATTAATTCATCTGGTGTTGGAATATCGAAGTGCTCTCCGTACATTTCCTCTTCTTGTAACTCAAAGTACTCTCCAATCCCCTCAGCTATTGGATGTGTTGGATCCATTACCCAAATGCGTTCCTTCTCATTCGCTTCACGCCACTTTAAATCACAAGATGTTCCCATTAATTTTTTGAAGATTTTTGAAAAATGTCCAGAATGCAAGACAATGAGGCCCATTCCATTTAAAACGCTTTCATGAACAAGTTGCACAATATTATCATTTACTTCATCATGTGCAAGATGTCCCCACCATATTAACACATCTGTTTCTTTTAATAATTCTTCTGATAGCCCATGATTCTCGTCATCTAATGTAGCTGTACGTACTTCTACATCGTCTGTTTGCAAAAATGACTTTATAGCCCCATGAATACCTTCTGGGTATATACTAGCTACATTTTCATTTAGTTTTTCGTGTCTATTCTCATTCCATACGACTACTCTCAATGATTCTACCTCCTAGTTGTTCATGTATCTTCATACTACTATGTTTTTGCTTTTATGAACATAACTGATATAATTAATACATGAACAATTTTGCTATTTTGAACATTTTTAGTAAATTTATTGGAGATTGGATGTTATAACATGAAACTTCGATTCTGTGGTTATTCGTTTCATAATCAAAAATATCATACCTACCATATGTCTTCAGAACTATGCTATTTATTCCGTTTACAAACAGAAGGAACTGCAATTGTGAAGATAAATAAAAAAAATCATCCTGTAAAAAAAGGTGATTTGTTAATGATTAAGCCAAATGAACGATATGAGTTATATGTGAATGAAGAACAAACTAGTGGAGATTTACATCTATATTGTGAAGGCAATTGGATTCATGACCATTTTAAACACATGCCTCCACTTATTTCTATTTCGATGGATGATTTAATATTACAGCTATGGCATCATCTCATTATTGAAGAAAGGCGACCATACATTGAAAGAAATCATTCGCTTACGGATCACCTATTATCTGCTTTATGTATTTCTTTAGAAAGAGAAATGAATCGAACGGATAATGTGTCAAAACACCCCTTCATCGTGATGAAAATGATGCGTTTTGTCGAAGAGAATGCAACAAAACAAAATTTTCAAGTACAAGAATTAGCAGATTCATGTGATCTCAGTATCTCTCGCTGTGTGCATCTATTTAAAGAACATACAGGGATGACAATAATTGAATACGCCCAATCGATTCGATTATCTAGTGCAATCAATCAAATGAAATATACAACAAATACACTTGAAAGTATTGCACTAAATTGTGGATTCAGTTCTTATTCTTATTTTCATCGCCTGTTCACTCGTAAATATCAATTGTCGCCAAGAAACTATCGTAATCAATTATAAGAAGGTTAACCTGTCATCTCTGATAACATTTGTAATAATTCTACCCTATTTTTAATTTCTAATTTCTTATAAATAATAGATAAATAATTCTTTACTGTACCTTCACTTATTCCTAAATGATCTGCAATCATTCGATTCGTCCATCCTTTTTTCATTAATTGAATGATTTGCCATTCTCTTTTGTTGAAATCTTGGCGATGATTGAAGTGCTCTTTAATATAATGTAAAGAACTTTCTCGTTCCAATTTTAATAATGTATCGAGTCGTTTGGAGAAATAATGAACCATTTTTTGTGGTGCAACAAATTTACCATCAATAATAAAACGTAATGTCTCTTTGAATTCATCTAATCCTGAGCTTTTTAAAATATACCCATCTGCACCTACAGAAATGACTCTCTCTATGGATGTCTCATCATCATATGCGGACAATAGAACAACTTTAATATTTGGATATAATTCTTTCAATTTCTTAGCACATGCCATTCCATCCATAATTGGCATATGTATATCTAGCAAACATAAATAGGGTCTTACTTCTTTTTCTGTAATAAAATTAATTACTTCTTGTCCATTTTTTAATTTGCCGATGACACAAAATTCATCCATATCTTCTACAAAATTTGTAATCATATCTCTAAATAGTGTTTGTGATTCTGCTACAACAACGGTATATGTTGACATTCTTATTTCCTCCATCTATTTGGTTATCTTTTTATAAT
>JAJUGF010000274.1 GCA_029268495.1 Gracilibacillus sp. | reverse complement strand
TAATAGACAAAATAGTTAACAAAGTTGAATCCATTATTGTAACCACCTTTGAAATTTAATCTTATAGAGGCTCAACATTAAATATAGCTACCCAAGTTACCCCAATATAAACTCCATTACCTTCGTTATTTGCATTTACACGTGCTGATACTAAAGTTCAATAACCAGTTTGCACACCAGCAATTGCAGCAACAGGAGGAAACCAAGCTCCGATCCCAGTTACTATACCAGCACCACCTGCAACAGTGGCAGCGTAGTCAGCAAAGTCTTGCGCTTGGGAGTTGGTAAACTTGCGATCAAACCCCCACCAATGCTCAGTCCATCTCCCATAAACGGCATTTGGAGCAATTAATTCATTATTTCTATCAATTGTTAAATCTTTATTTATAGTAATATATTCATCTTCAGCAAAGGTGTTTAAATAAGTAAAGTGATTTTCTAACTCATGAAGGTCGTATTTCACATAGAGGTCTTCAGGCACGTTATCCAAATAAAGCGTCCCTTCATCCGAAACTTTTACATATGATTCTACTTCAGCGAGCATCTTCTTCTGTTGAATTTCAGCTTTAAATGAGTTTTTGTCCTCGCTATAATGTTGTGTTGAGTCAGGACTTTCTGCAGCAAACAATTGTGACGAAGCCATTGTTGTAAAAGTGAGCACTAAAACTAAAAAACTCATTAGCAATTTTTTCATACAATCTCATCCTCTTATTTGTACTACATATATATTATTCTTTACTTAATCAAGTAATCCCTTCCTTTTTTTGTAAAATCATTTAAAATATCCCCATATTTAGACTAACATCAATCGTTCAAAATTATTTACAATAGATAAGGCAAATGAGTATCCAAAATTAGAAGCCACTTTAATGCTAATACTCGCATTGTAGAACTTCCCTGAGCGCAGATCCCCACCCCACACTTCTATTTAACAAAGCCCATGGAAAGGGGAGTGAGCAAGCCGAAGCGGGATATACGCACACAAATCATTTCACATAGTAACTAGTTATAGTGGTGTGGTGTCGTATCCCATCTTTTTTCATCCACAATTATTCAAATCCACCACTCCATTACTCTCTCGCTTCTCCTTCTCTCTGCTACATGCTACAATAACTACACGAATACCAATTCATACATCTTATAATGGAGTTGAAGAAATGCAACAATTAGTTTTAGAAGAGAAATGGAAACAAACAATTAGTTCACAAGATTTACAAACGATAGAGAAGCTTTTCCAATCTACTAGCAAACATCAAGAAGGTGTCATTTTCACTCCTATCCGTCATGCACGAAATCACCGGAATGAATTATTATGCAGTGTCATTATTCACAATTTTACCGATGACAAATTATCACTTATCGGAAGTACCTTACAATTATTCCATAATGACAACATAATTGCGGAAGAGTCATTCCATGATACTCGGTTACTTTTACAACCGAGAACAAGTATGCCTTGGACCTTTATATTTCCTAAACATCCATATCATGAACAACACCCACTTCCAACTGAATGGTCGATTGAAATAATTTAAATTGCGGATTTCCTCAGTCCGCTTTCTTATCCTAATGCATCGCGTCTTTTGTACCCTATCATTCCAATCACACTTACTACTATTGCAAGCACACTGATACTAATAAGCGGCTTCCATGTGAATGTATCCATAGGAAGTTCTGGAATATGTGCAAAACTAGAAAGCATTGTCATCCATTTAGGCATCTCCAATAATCCACCTAAATAAATATGAATGAAACAAAAGACAAGATAACCCCAAATCAAAGAGGTATATTTTGGTACCCAGCCAAATAACCATACAGCAAGTGAGATAACGAAAAACATGGCAGGTAAGTAGGAGAAACTTGATACAAACATATTTTCAAATGGGATAGGATTTGTCATCACTTCTTTCGATACAAGCCATAGTCCGAATATACCAAGAAATAGACTAAGTGCCGCACTGAACCATCCGATTATCCAATAGATGCACACAACCCTGATTCTTGCTACACTTCGAACAAGCAAGTGTTCCACACGTCCCTTTTTTTCTTCTCCTCTTATTCTCATAAAAAACAGAATACCTGGAATTGTTGCAAATATTGCTAATACACGCATAAGCAATGTCGTAAATTGTTCTGTCACACTATAATCAGAATTATTTCCTATCAGTTGTTGAAACATTTCATTATCTGCAATGAATACTTCTATATCACCAAATACAGATCCATAAGAAACGCCTACTATCCATAATGCGAAAAACCATGCCAGCATTGATTTAAATTGGATTCGTATGATCAGGCCTAATGGAGAGGCAAGCAAACGCCCAGCATCTCGTTTCCCTTTTCTACTTGGAATTAATCCACTTCCTATATCTCTCCTCGCTTGAACGAAAAACGTAAGTAATAGGAAAACAACCGAAAATCCTAACACAACAGGAATTGGCCATAATGTATTCTCAACAAAACTCTTTGTACGCACTAACAACCCTAATGGTGACAAGAAACTGACTTGTTCTGCTGTTACATCACCTATTGCACGAATGAAATAGAAGACAAATAGACTCGCAATTGCAATACCTGTCGTTCCTTTACTCGTTTCTTGTAATTGTGCTAAAAATGCTGTTAACATAGCAAAAAAGATACCAGCAGTTGCAATGGTCAGACCATATACAATAGACCCAATTATCGTAACAGACGATTCATTTAATACAATGAGTCCTACAGTAATGAAAACACCAATCAAAAGATTCACGACTACTAGATAGATAACGGAAGCAGAAATAGATGCTAATCTCCCAACAGGTAATGCACGGATGAATTCCATTCGACCATCTTCTTCTTCTTTCCTAGTCAATGTAGACATTAGTAAACAGTTCATCACACCAATTACAACCATTGTAAATACTAACATTTGATGTGCAAGCATCGCTCCAGTATGATAGTCTTCCACACTAAATATTGGTCCTACCATTGCAACCATTGCAGGATTTTTCATTGTTTCTGCCATGACATTTCTTTCTTGTTGTGATTGGTATAATCCATCAAATGCAATCACTGTAAGTAACGTAATCGCTACAAGTGACAGTATCCAAATAATACTTGCGATTCGTACCTGTTTCCATTTCCAATAGAGTAATTGTTTCGTAGATTGAAAATACATCTTC
>JAJUGF010000273.1 GCA_029268495.1 Gracilibacillus sp. | reverse complement strand
TGATTTAACAGAAACAGATTGGTATGAAGCAGCTGTACAAAATAATGGGATATTTCATATTATCGGTAGACCTGATGGAAGAAGATTACTCTCGATTGTAGACTATAAGAATGAAGATGTTGTGACAGTAGTAAGATCTGTCGTCAATCCTTTTACGAATGAAGTAGAAGGTGTCATTTTAATTGATTTAAAATTACGTGTCATTGCTGAATCAGCTAAAAATGTTCGGCTAGGTAAGAATGGATATTTAATGGTAATGGACAAAACAGGGGAGAATATTTATCAACCCGCGAATTCCATCATCAATCATATACCAATGGAATGGTTCGATGATACATCTTCAGGTAATTTCGTCAAAGAAGTAAATGATGAAAATGTTCAGTTTATCTATCAACGTTCCTCTTTCGCAAATTGGATAACTGTTGGTGTGTTTCCTCAAAGAGACACATTATTTGAGTTAAAAGAAATTAATTTCTATCTAGTTGTATTTATTTTCTTTATTATGTTATTTGGTATTCCTGTAAGTTATTATTTATCCTATACGATTTCAAAGCCAATTGTCCAATTAATGTCATTTATGCAATTTGTGGAGAAAGGGAATTTTCAAGTCCGATATAATGAAAAAAGGTTGGATGAGATTGGTCTATTAGGTAGAAGTTTTAATAAAATGATTATACGAATTAATGAACTGATGCATTTAGCTGAAAGACAAGAAAGGCAAAAGCGTGAGGCGGAATTTCGTAGTTTACAAGCAAATATTAACCCACACTTTTTATATAACACGCTTGATACGATTCAATGGATGGCGCGTAAGCAAAAGGCATTGGATGTAGCAGAAATTGTATCAGCATTGGCGAAATTATTCAGAATTGGACTAAGTAAAGGACGAGATATGATAACAGTAGAAGAAGAGATTGCGCACATTGACAGCTATTTAGCGATTCAAAAAGTCCGATATCGAGATAAACTTCTTTACACAGTGAAGCTTGATGACACAGTAAAGAAATGGTACACATTAAAATTTATCTTACAACCAATTATTGAGAATGCAATATACCATGGAATAAAAGAAAAGCGTGGACAAGGGATTATTGAGATCATTGTAGAAGAAAAGGACTCATGTATTGTGATGATTGTTCGTGATAATGGTGCAGGAATGTCGATAGAACAATTAGAAGAGATGACGATATCATTAGCCGAAGCAATAGTACGAACAGAAAAAGCGGATGAAATAAGAAATAAAAAAGGATATGGCTTATTAAATGTACAAGCAAGAATCCAATTAACTTATGGTAAAGCATATGGAATGCATATAGATAGTGAATTAGGTGAAGGAACGATAGTAACGATTCGTTTACCAAAACTCGTCGATAATCAACAGCCAAGAGGAGGGGAATTATGACTAAATGGAAAGTATTAATCGCAGATGATGAATTCATTATTCGAGAAGGTATTCGAGATGCAGTGGATTGGGAAAAGTATAATATGGAAGTAATTGGTGAAGCGGAGGACGGAGAAGAGGCTGTAGAGATTGCATTAAAGCAAGAAATCGATGTATTGTTTATTGATCTAAATATGCCAATAATGAATGGCATAGCAGCAATGAAAGAAATTAGAAAAACATTGGATTGCAAAATAATTATTATTTCTGGATATGATAACTTTACATATGCCCAAGAAGCAATAAGGTTACAAGTAGAAGAATACCTGCTGAAACCAGTCAATATAAATGAATTAGAGAATGTATTAAAAAATGTGAAAGAAGAATTAGAAGAAAAAGAGAAACAAACGAATATGATAGCACATGCATCTACTCAAATTAAGAAGAATTATAGTTCCATACGTAATCACTTCTTTCAAGACGTATTCCAAGGAAAAGTATCGGAAGCAGAATTGATGGAGCATTTGCAATTCTTGAAATTACCTATGCATATCCCTAATTATTTAATTACTGTGAAGTGGGAGGAAGATACTCTACAGAAAATGCTCTTGGAAGAAAAGGAATGGGAAGTATATTATGGAAAAATCACTTCAATCATAAAAGTATGTGTCAGTGATATGGATTATCTTCTATTTGATCAAGATAGAAAATGGATAAAAGTTCTTATATGGGGAGAAATAACAGAGGACATTCAATTAGATATAGAAAAAATGGTCCTTGAATCAACAGGCCAAACCGTTCATGTACTCCAATCACCAACAGGAAATACGTATGCAAATTTACTTGAAGCAGATAAAAAGGCACATGACATGATTTCTAGTTATATTCAGTTTTCTCCATTAGTGAAGCAAGCAATTGCATATATAAGGAAACATTATCAAAATAAAGAAATCAATTTAGAGAGTATTGCAAAAGGTTTACATGTATCTTCTGTATATTTAAGTAAAATGATTAAACAAGAATTAGGAGAATCATATATTCAAATTTTAACAAGATTACGAATTAATAAAGCAAAACAATTGTTAGAACAGACGGACTGGAGTATCAGAGAAATAGCAGAAGTTATAGGATATGATTCGCAACATTATTTCAGTACTGCATTTAAGAAGATGGAAGGTGTGTCACCAATAAGATATAAACAAACGTGTACACGCTCAAGTGAACTCAATTAATATATGGATAATATTTATCGCTCCTCATCCATTATGGTGAAGGGCGTTTTTACATAGTTCTAAGTATATAAAAGATTGAAAATTAAAAAAGTATAAAAATAGTTTAATAAAATGTAAAGCCTTACATTTTGGGAGATGGTAAAGTTAAAAACAAGCAAGATACATCTTTTAAAAATGAAAGGGGTTACAAAAAATGAAAAAATTTAGTTTGATTGCACTATTATTTAGTTTAATTCTAGTACTAGCAGCATGTGGGAATGATTCAGGCGGTAGTTCTGAAGGAGATGGAGAAGAAGCAAAAGATGGTGGATTAATTGGTGTTGCAATGCCAACAAAATCTTCACAACGTTGGGTAGATGATGGGAATAACATGGTAGAGCAGTTAGAAGCACTAGGATATGAAACCGATTTACAATATGCAGAAGATGATGTAGATAAACAAATTGAACAAATAGAGAACATGATTGTAAAAGGTGCAGATGCACTTGTTATTGCATCAATAGATGGAACTGCTTTAACAAACGTGTTAGAAAAAGCAAATGAACAAGGAATTGAAGTAGTATCATATGATCG
>JAJUGF010000272.1 GCA_029268495.1 Gracilibacillus sp. | reverse complement strand
TGAATCCACAAAAATTAGAGATAGAAGGCGCAGAAAGATTTGAAATTTCAAATTTACATTATACGATTCCATCATACAAGCAATTTCAAGATAAAGTTGTACTCGTGTCCGGAGGAAGAGATGCAGCGATTGATATTGCATTAGAACTTGAGGAAATTGCAAAAAAGGTATACCTCATTTATAGAAAAGATCAATTGGTAGGTCATGAGGCGCAAGTAGACAAATTATTAAATAGCTCTGTGACATGTTTATTTGATACCGTCATCTCCACATTACGTTCTGTGGACAATCATACGATTTCGCAAGTAGAGCTACAAAATAATATAGACAATACATTCAAAACAATAGATGTGGATGAAGTTGTGATCAATCATGGTTTTGAACGGGATGCTTCTATTATTCAAAATAGTGATATCTCAATTGAATTAATCGATGATTTCTATATTGCTTGTGATAATAAATCCGCCTCTTCTGTAGAAGGGTTATATGCTGCTGGTGATATCTTGTACAATGATAGTAAAGTGCATTTAATCTTAGGTACATTTCAAGATGCAACAAATGCAGTCAATAGTGCGAAAAAATACCTTGAACCAGATGCAGAGGCAACAGCGATGGTTTCTTCACACAATGATGTGTTTAAAGAGCGGAATCAAGCGCTTGTTCATTCGATGTTAAAAAAAGCAGAATGCTAAGTCATTTCACAATACTCTGTTACACTTATGCATAATGATAGGATAGCAACAAATGATAATGAATAACATACACACGGAAAGGAAGATAGAATGTCGTTATTAGAAGAGGCTGGATTTAACTTTTACAATAGCTATCGTAAATTGCCATCATTTTTCTATTCGAATGTAGATAATGCAGAGCCCATTCGACCACAATTACGCATCTTGAATGAAGATTTAGCAAAAGAATTAGAATTAGACATTCAATATTTGAAAAAGCAAGAAATAATCTCAATTTTGTCAGGAAATTATAATGAAACAAGCCTTACTCCAATTGCGCAAGCATATGCAGGGCATCAATTCGGTAATTTTACGATGCTTGGTGATGGACGAGCAATGCTATTAGGAGAGCATGTCACACATAACAATGAAAGATATGATATTCAATTAAAGGGATCAGGTAAAACCACTTTTTCAAGAGGCGGAGACGGGAAAGCAACACTTGGTTCTATGTTACGTGAGTATATAATTAGTGAAGCGATTCATGCATTACACATACCCACAACCCGAAGTCTAGCTGTTGTCACAACAGGTGAAGAAGTAAGGCGAGAAGTAGAGATGGAGGGGGCAGTTTTGACTCGAATCGCATCAAGTCATATTCGAGTTGGAACGTTTCAATATGCTCGTTCGTTTGGAGGTATACAAGAGCTACAAGTATTAGCAGATTATACTATTGAAAGACATTACCCTACACTATTAAAGGAACCAGATCGTTATTTGCAATTGCTTAAGCAGGTTGTAAAAAAACAAGCACAAACAATTGCAAAATGGCAACTTGTTGGATTTATTCATGGCGTGATGAATACAGATAATATGACAATTAGTGGAGAAACAATTGATTATGGACCATGTGCATTTATGGATGAGTATAATCCGAAAACCGTATTTAGCTCGATTGATCATACTGGCAGGTACGCGTATGGAAACCAACCAAATATGGGCGGTTGGAATGTCGCACGCTTCGCTGAAACATTATTACCATTAATAGATGAAAACGAAGAGCAAGCACTGGAATTAGCACAAAAAGCGATTAGTGAATTTCCAGACCATTTTCATGAAGAATGGTTAGGTGGCATGCGTAAGAAGCTCGGGTTACAAACAGAAGAGGACGAAGATGCAACATTAATCCGTGAGTTATTAGAACTGATGCATGAGTACCAAGCTGATTATACGAATACATTTGTAGCACTGACTATGGGTGACCGAACAAGTATGGTGTTATTTCAAACAGAAGCGTTTCAACAATGGTACAAAAAATGGCAAGAACGTATGAGTCGTCAACAATTACGGGTGGATGCTGTAAAAAAAATGATGAAACAACACAATCCTGCTGTAATTCCACGTAATCATCATGTAGAAGATGCAATTACAGCAGCAGTATCTCACCATGATGACAAACCATTACGAGATCTCTTAGCAGCAATCACCAAACCTTTTGCACATACAACAGATCAGAAAGAATATGCATCGCTCCCACCAAAAGCTTTGCGACCTCAGCATACGTATTGCGGGACATAATCAAATAGAAAAAGACAAAAGAATTCTTTCATTACAAAAATCCAAACCATTCGGTGTTTAGTTACCGAATGGTTTGGATTTTGTGCGTATTTAGAAGGAAAGTGAGATGTAATAGTATCTGGTAACTTTGAGCTTCGATATGTGCTTTGTAACCGCTCTGGCTTGTCCGTTTCCCTTTCCGTGGGTTTTTCCCAGTAGTAGTGGAAACAGACATCTTCATTATTTTTACTCTACAATTAACGTGGCCATAATAACGTTGGCTTTATTCATATTGATTATAATTTTGTCTTTAGATTACGTATCATGATCAAAAAATAAATGTTTATATGTAACAAATCAAAATATAAGCACTTCCAAACATTGTAGACCTCCACTAAGCGCAGGCGCACACTCCCACTCCTATGGGACCCTTTTTTCTGAAAATCCACTTTTTCAAGCGATTTTTGCTTGGAAAAGTTAGTTGAAGGAAAAAGCCCATGGAAAGGGGAGTGGGCAAGCCGGAGCGAGTCATACGCACACAAATCATTTCACAGAATAATTAGTTATTGTGATATCGTTTTTGTTTCTACATCACATACCATTGCTCAAATATTAATTGTATAGTGAATATTAATTTTTTTAACTGAATATTAGTTTTGTTTCATTAGATTAGAGAATTTGTTTAGCTTTTGTAAATATAAACAAAAGTAATTTTTTTTGTACTAAGATAGGGATGTGAGTGAAATGTGCGTGTCATTTGTTCCATACGTACACATGAGAAGTTGAGTTTTATCGGGGAGGTTACTATGTTGCAAAGTATTGTTGTAATGGAAAATATAAAAAAAACATATGATCATCAAAAAAATGTATTAGATGGTATTGATTTAGAGATAAAACAAGGCGAGTTTTTTGTTCTAGTTGGTCCATCTGGTTCTGGTAAAAGTACATTATTACGCATGAT
>JAJUGF010000271.1 GCA_029268495.1 Gracilibacillus sp. | reverse complement strand
AGCAGTTAATTTATGTTTACTTTCTATAAGTGACCTTCCATGTCTAATTAGCGTAATCGTTATCAAAATTATTCCTCCCAATACTAATTATAACATAATTATCCAACTTTAATGCATTACATGGTAAGATAAGTAAGTGTCTCTTCATCCGTTTTTTAGCTAATGGCACTCTATTATATTTCATGAGAAGAAAGGTATTAAAAATGTCTACATCAAATAAAAAGCAAAAAATTGTCACTATAATTGTTATTACCGCACTTATATTAATAGGATTTGGTTTGTTATGGGGAATTTATTTTTTTGGTTTAGTCGGCTTATTTAATTTGTTAGGAATTCATTATGATTCTTTCTATTCATTAGCATTATTTGTTATCAATATTTTTCTAGTAGGTATTTTCATTGAATTATTCTTTAAAATGGTATATTTATTCTCCTTACCATTTATACGCACAAAACATTTTCAATTTCTTTTTCGTTTAAGTATTGAGTCCATCGCAAATTGGTTCACTTTCTATATTGTTGATAGTTATATGCAATCTATTTTTCTATCATTACAAATGGAGTGGTCACTTGCATTGTTACTTGCATTATTAGAAATAATGTTTGACGATGATCAAAAAAAAACTAAATAAGATTATTATTTCTAATCTCTACATTTTCTCATATACATTAAACAAACAGGGCGAACTTATTAAAAAAAGTATCTGTTTAGCGAAATAGAAGAAGGGATTAGACTAGTATGTACTATTTCAAGAAATGTTTAAGTATATTCATTGGGAGTTTATTTGTGGCACTCGGAATCAATATCTACTTAATCCCGCACGAAGTACTGGATGGAGGTGTAATTGGTATTGGACTAATCTTGCATTATATAATGGGACTAAAAACAGGACTAATGATTATAGTAATCAGTATCCCCATTTTTATGATTGCATGGTTCTATAACAAATCTTACTTTTATAATAGTATGCATGGTTTACTTATCTCTTCTCTTTTTATTGATGTATTCCAACCTATTCAATCACTCTCTATGATATATCCTTTGATTAGTTCCATTATAGGTGGTGTATTCATAGGATGTGGTATTGGTATCATGCTTCGTTTTAAGACAAGCACTGGTGGAACAGATTTAATCGCCCAAATTATTGCAGAAATGCTTCGAATGAACACTGGTGTTGTCATCTTTATCTTTGATTTCGTCATTATTCTGATAGGCGGATTATTAATTTCTCCAACCAAACTATTCCTTTCATTTGTTACAATCCTATTTGTTGGTATAGCTACAAGTATATTTACAAAATCACCTTTTCATAACAATGTATTATTCTAATCTATTTGATCATACTTCTATAAGAATAGAATGATACCATTTCTACTTGACTTTCCTCACTTGTTAAAGGTAAACTGAAATGCATTCGAAAAAAATGAATATCATTATATCCAAAAAGGTTGAGGGACTGGCCCGATGAGACCTCAGTAACCACTTAATAGAGTACTGTGCTCATTCCAGATTAGATAGGAAGAAATAATAGGAATACAACCTCTTCTTGTTAGTAGAAGAGGTTTTTTGCCTTAAATATGGAGGGTTATCATGTCAGTAAATCAAAAAGGTAATGCATTTGCCCTTTTTCCATTATTACTATTTGTTTTGCTTTTTGTAGGAACAGGTTTGATTACGAAAGATTTTTCTAGTATGCCAATTAATGTAGCAATCATTATTGCATCTGCTATGGCTTTTTTTATCAATCGTAAAGTATCTTTCACTAAAAAAGTTGAAATATTCGCAAAAGCTTGTGGAAGTGAAAATATTATGATAATGGTCATTATCTTTGTAATGGCCGGAGCCTTCTCTGAGGTTGCAAAAGGAATGGGAGCTGTCGAAGCCACAGTTAATTTTGGTCTATCTATGCTTCCACCAAATTTATTAATGGTTGGATTATTTATCATAGGTTGTTTTATATCCATCACGATGGGAACATCAATGGGTACAGTGGTTGCACTCGCACCAATCGGGATTGGCATTGCTGACCAAACAGATATTTCATTGACACTTGCTATGGCAACCGTTATTGGTGGAGCAATGTTTGGCGATAATTTATCCATGATTTCAGACACAACAATTGCCGCTGCGAGAACACAACAAACTTCTATGAGTGATAAATTTAAATATAATTTTTTCATCGTCACTCCTGGAGCTATTTTGACAATTATCATTTTATGGGTCATCACATCAGGTAACTCAATTGAAACAAATACACAATACACATATGAACTAATCAAAGTATTACCATATATTGTTGTCCTATTTCTAGCCATTTTAGGTATGAACGTTTTACTTGTATTAAGTGGTGGTATATTTCTATCAGGTTTTATTGGACTAATAGATGGCTCTTATACTGGCATGACTTTCATACATGCAGCTTCTCAAGGGATTATAAATATGCAAGACATTGCTATTATATCTATTTTCGTTGGGGGATTGATTGGACTAATCCAATTTAATGGTGGAATTACGTACTTATTACATTTTGTGACGAGTAGAATTCATACTAAGAAAGGTGCAGAATTTGGTATTGCTGGACTCGTAAGTGTAGCTGATATTAGTACTGCCAACAATACGATTGCCATTCTGATGACAGGACCGCTTGCTAAAGATATCGCAGACCAATATGGTGTGGATCCTAGAAAATCCGCGAGTCTTCTTGACATTTTTGCTGCAGCATGGCAAGGTCTTGTGCCGTATGGCGGACAAGTATTAGCAGCTGCAGGAATCGCAGCCATTTCACCATTAAGTATCTTGCCTTACTCCTTTTACCCATTATTGCTCGCAGCTTGTGGTATTATTGCAATAATCTTAAATATTCCAAAACAAAAGAGCTCTACATGATATTCTATTAATAGTATGGCACCCAATAATTAGAGTTGAACTCTAACTTATAGGGTGCTTTTATTTTATAATCATGTTGTAAAACGATAGATAATGTAAATAATGACTTCTATTTATTTATACCAACTACTTGGAATTGGGTCCAGATGTCCAAATACGTCTAAATCTTTTTCTAGAAATTGAAGTGTCATATTTGCCATTTCTTTTGCTTTACCGACAAAGCAAGAGGCCTCACCGAACTTCACTCGTTTAATCACACCAGTCTCTAAAAATGGTTGTTGTAATTTAACATAATAGTCCGATGTACTT
>JAJUGF010000270.1 GCA_029268495.1 Gracilibacillus sp. | reverse complement strand
GGGATTGGAACATATACAGTAAGTGGAACAGTACTTGAACAATACGAAGTAAAAGCAACGATACAAGTAAAGCCAGTAAACTATGTAGATAATAGTAGTTTTGAAGCAAGTGATATGAGTATGTGGCAGATTACTTATCCAGAAGGCATCACACCATATGTCACCAGAAAAGATAATGCCCAAGATGCACACAATGGTTCGCACTCCTTGCATTTCTATTCTGAGCAAGCAGTGGAATTTGAAGTGAAGCAGAAAATAACAGGTCTTGAAGATGGTATGTATCAAGCATCTATGTTTATCCAAGGTGGCGATGCAGGGGACCATGACATGAACTTTTTCGTAATCACAGATGGAGAAAAAAAGGAAGTCGCAACTGGTGTGAATGGATGGGCGAATTGGAATGAAGCGTTGCTAGATGATTTCATCGTAACTAATGGAGAAATCACAATTGGTGCAACGATCAAAGCAGGTCCTGGCGCATGGGGTACACTAGATGATTTTTCATTGTACAAAAAAGGTGACTTAGAAAGTATTGATTTATCTGCACTTGATGAATTATTAGAAGAAGCGAAGCAATATGACAAAGAAACCTATACAGAAGTTTCTTATGCACAATTAACAAAAGTAATTGAAGAAGCAGAAAGAGCAAGAGATACAATCCAAACAGAAGAAGCATTACAAGAGTGGATGCGTTTGTTAAGAGATGCGATTCATCAATTAGAAAAAGTAAAACCAAATGAACCAGAAGAGCCTAGTGAGCCAACGGAACCAGATAGTCCAGAAAATCCAACGCCAGATGTGAATCAAGATTTACAGACAATTGTTACAACAAAACCAAGTATAACAAATCAAATTGTTAAGATAGAGGATGTATCAATCGAACACATTGCAATGAATGGGAAGTTAGTAATTGACTTAGGCGAAAATGCAGAGTCTGTAAGTATTCAGTTAACACAGGCACAAGTGCAACAGTTAAAAGAAAAAGAGACCAGTATTTTGATACAACAAAAAGGTGTTGCACTTGAAATTGCAGCAGTTAACTTTACGAATGGAGATCATGGAGTGACCATTTACCTCAAAAAAATGAAAGAGATAGAAAGTGCATTAAGTGATGTCTATGATTTCTCTATTCAACAAGGTGATGTGGTTATTAGTCAATTTAATATACCAGTAGAGCTTCAATTTACAATAGATGAAAAGAAAGTAAACAATGTAGACAGTGCAAAAATCTATTATTGGAATACAGAAGCTGATGTCTGGAAATTAGTTGGTGGTACCTATAAAGATGGTATTGTCACTGCTGAAACGAATCATTTCAGTACATTTGCTGTATTTGAACAGGATGTAGAGAGTGATTCATCCATGGATAGTGGTACAAAACCTGAGCAAAGTAATGATGGACAGTTATTACCAGATACCGCGACAAATGTATGGAATCTAGTATTTGTTGGTGTTATGCTAATTGTCGCAGGTCTAATTGTACAAAAACGTAGAAAATCTTATAAGTAAGAGCACGGTGAAAGAATGGTGGAGTGGATAGCTTACACCATTCTTTTTTTATCCAAATCTAGAATGCCTGCTTTAATTCATAGAAAAAGTTTATATTAATTGTAGTTCTTGATAAATTTATATACTATAGATTCATAGTGATTTTTTACTATTCAAATAGTTATGTAGGTAAATGTAAGGTGAGGTATATAAGAAATGAGTAATATATTAATTAGAAACAATGTACATGTATTAGGTGAAGGAAATAACGTTTTGTTATTTGCCCCAGGATTTGGGTGTGATCAGAATATGTGGAGATTTGTCGCACCTGCTTTTCAAAAAGCGTATCGCACCATTCTTTTTGACTATGTAGGGTCAGGCCGCTCTGATTATGCCGCATATGATTCGACAAAATATAGTGAGCTAAATGGCTATGCTGAGGATATTATTGAGATATGTGCAACATTGGATATAGAAGAAGTTACGATTATAGGACATTCTGTTGGTTCTACAATTGGAATGTTGGCGGCAATTAAGCGACCTGAACTTGTGACTAAGTTAATCCTTATCGGTCCATCACCATGTTATGTAAATGATCCACCGAAATACTTTGGTGGATTTGAGAAGGAAGATTTAGATGGTTTAATCAATATGATGGAATTAAATTATATCGGTTGGGGAAATTACCTTTCTAAATTAGTCATGAAAAACCCTGATCGCCCAGAACTTGCCCAGGAGTTAGAAGAATCTTTCTGCTCCACAGACCCTGATATTCAGCGTGAATTTGCGATAGCAACTTTTATGTCTGATTACCGAAGTATTTTGTCAGATGTAGACACACCTTCACTTATTTTGCAGTGCCAAGAGGATGCGATTGCACCAATAGAAGTGGGAGAGTATATGAGTAATCAAATGCCAAATAGTACTATGCGACAAATGAAAGCAACTGGACATTGTCCTCATATGAGTCATCCGAAAGAAACAATCGAGCTAATCAAAGAGTACTTAACAGCAAATGAATAGGATGTCTTGAAGGAGTAGATGATTCTGATGGAAGAACGATTGGATTTCGCCCCATGTGGGTATGTATCAATTAAAGACGATGGTACGATTGTTTGCATCAATCAAACATTACTTACATTACTTGATTATAAAATGGATGACGTGAAAGGGAAACTTATATATAAGATTCTAACCAAGCCGAGTCAATCCTTTTATCAGCTTTACTTTTTACCTATGATTACAATAGAAGAAAAGGTAGAGGAAATGCATCTGACATTAGAGACAAAGGATGGTAGTCACATACCAATACTCCTGAGTGCTGTTCGCAGAAAATCGGATGGAATGCTTGTAAATGAATGTATTCTATTTCCGATGAAGCAGCGGCATGCATATGAACAAGCAATGCTACTCGCAAAGAAGACTGCAGAAGACAGTGAACGTAGTAAAAAAGAAGCGCTAATGGAGCTAGAAAAAGTACAAAAAGAATTAGAAAATAAACAGACAGAATTACTTCAATTAAATGAGAAATTACAAAAACTAGCGATGACAGATGAATTAACAAGTCTTTATAACAGAAGAATATATAAGAGAGAATTAACAGAAAATCTGTCTATTTATAAAAAAACGAGGATTCCATTTTCTTTATTGATGGTTGATATTGATTATTTTAAAGATATAAATGATACGTATGGGCATGTAACAGGTGAT
>JAJUGF010000269.1 GCA_029268495.1 Gracilibacillus sp. | reverse complement strand
AGCAAATAGTGATGTAGATGATCAAGCAGTTACGATATTGCGTAGTCAAAATGGAATTATCGGTACATTAACAGCAAGTTGGGCGTATAAAGTTGGCGAGGATAACGCGACAATAATTTATGGAGAAAAAGGAATGCTTCGATTAGAAGACGATCCACAATATTCTATGATTGTAAAATATGTTGATGGTACGAATGTGAATTATGAGCTCGGTCAAATCCAGACAAATGATAATGATGGTCAAACATCTTCAGGTGTAATTGATCACTTTGTTGACTGTATTAGACATGATAAAAAGCCATTAATTGATGGGGAAGAAGGATATAAATCCTTACAAATTATCCTTGCAGCACTAGAATCAAATGAGCAAAAACGAACAATTAAACTAAATGAAAATTAGAAGGGAGAATGTAAAATGAAATTAGGTGTGTTTACCGTATTATTTGGTGAAAAGAAATTCGAGGAAATGCTTGATTATGTGCAAGCAAGTGGTTTAGAAGCAGTAGAAATCGGAACAGGTGGATATCCAGGTAATATCCACTGTAATATTGATGAACTTCTAGAAGACAAAGAAAAACGTGAAGCATATCTTCATGCAATTAAAAGTCGAGGATTAGAAATAAGTGCATTCAGTTGTCATGGAAATCCTCTTACACCAGACAAAGCATTTGCTGAGGAGTGTGACCAAGTATTGCGAAAAACAATTAAGCTAGCGAGTTTGATGGATGTTCCCGTTGTAAATACTTTCTCAGGAACACCTGGTGATCAAGAAAACGCAAAAGCTCCTAATTGGCCTGTAGCACCTTGGCCTCCTGAATTCGCTGAAGTATTGGACTGGCAATGGGAAGAAAAATTAATACCATATTGGAAGGAAATAGGGCAACTGGCTGAAGCGCATAATGTAAAGATTGGGTTAGAATTGCATGCAGGCTTTTTAGTACACACACCATATACGATGTTGAAATTACGTGAACATACAAGTCCCGCGATTGGTGCAAATTTAGATCCAAGTCATTTATGGTGGCAAGGAATTGATCCGGTGGCGGCAATCAAAATTTTAGGTAAAGAGAATGCGATACATCATTTCCATGCGAAAGATACGTATATTGATCAAGATAATGTTAATATGTATGGACTTACAGACATGCAACCATATGGAAATATTCAAACAAGAGCATGGAATTTTCGATCTGTAGGCTGTGGACATAGTCTTGAAGAGTGGTCCAATATGATCAGTGCACTTAGAACTTTCGGATATGACTATGTCATTAGTATTGAACATGAAGATCCAATTATGTCTGTAGAAGAAGGATTTCAACGTGCAGTAGATAATTTACAATCCGTAATTATAAAACAAAGTCCAACTGACATGTGGTGGGCATAGAAGGAGAGATATGTTTTGTCTAAATTAAAAGTTGCATTAATTGGAGCAGGCGGAATTGCTACGTCTGTTCATTTACCAGCATATAAAAAAGCACATGAGCATGTAGAGATTGTTGCAGTGGCAGATGTGTTTGAAGAGAGAGCAAAAGAGGTTGCATCTGAAGCGAATATTCCTCATTATTTTAAAGATTATGAAGAAATGTTAGACAAAGTCGAGATTGATGCTGTGAGTGTATGTGTACCAAATAAATTTCATCGTGAAGCAACAATAAAAGCGTTAGAGGCAGGTTGCCATGTACTTTGCGAAAAACCACCAAGTATGAATCAAATAGAAGCAAAAGAAATGGAAGATGCAGCAGTAAATGCAGGGAAATTATTAATGTATGGCTTCCATTATCGTTTTCAATCAGAAACACAAACAGCTAAACGATTTATTGATGCAGGTGAATTCGGAGAAATATATTCTGGCAGAGTCCATGCGATAAGACGACGCGGAATCCCTGGTTGGGGAGTATTTACAAATAAAGAATTACAAGGTGGAGGTCCTTTAATTGATATCGGCGTCCATATGTTAGATACCGCATTGTATCTAATGGATTATCCTGAGCCAGATGTTGTATTAGGTAAGACACACCAACAAATTGGAAAGCAAAAAGGTGTAGGATTACTGGGTGAATGGGATTATGAGAACTTTACTGTAGAAGATATGGCGATTGGTATGATTACATTCAAAAATGGAGCGTCGCTCATATTGGAATCTGCTTTTGCTGCGAATGTGGAAAAAAATGACTTAATGCAAGTGTCATTAATGGGGAATAAAGGTGGCGCGGATATTTTTCCACTAAAGATGTATCAAGAAAAACACGAGACACTGATTGATATTACACCAGCATATGTTCCGCAGATTCATGCACATGAAAAAGAAATATTAACATTTGTGGACCATTGTGTTACTGGCAATATAACTAGTGAATTTGCGAAACAAGGCACAAGTATTCAAAAAATCATTGATGCTTTATATGAATCAGCAGAAACTGGTCTAGCTGTTCATATTAAGTGAGATAGCAATAACAGGAGGAAAAACAAATGGGGAAAATAGCCATTCAATTATATTCAGTTAGAGAACATACACAAAAGGATTTTTTTGGTACGTTGAGAAAGTTAGGAGATATGGGGTATGAAGCAGTGCAATTTGCAGGGTTTTTTGATGCGGATAGCCAAGAACTAAAAGGTGTCTTAGAAGAATCAGGTTTAGTTGCTGCAGGAAGTCATATGCCATTTGAATCACTATTAGGAGATCAATTGGAAGAATCATTAGCATATAATAAAGTGATTGGAAATGACCTCATTATTTGTCCAATCTTACCAGAAGCGTATCGTACTAGTGAAGAGGCATATTATAAAGCTGCGGAAGAATTAAATGAAATTGGACGCAAGTGTCATGACGCTGGTTTTACATTTGCTTATCACAATCATGATATGGAATTTTTTGATTTAGGTAATGGGAAATGTGGATTTGATATTTTATTTGAAGAAACAGATAAAACATATGTGAAGATGGAGTTAGATTGCTACTGGGCGACACATGCAGGAATAGATCCATTGCAGACGATTCAATCACATGAAGATATCATTGTTTCGTTACACATGAAGGATATGACAGTAGAAAACGGTCAGAAAAGAAGTATTGAAATAGGTAAAGGTACGTTAGATATTCACAGTTTGTGGAACCAAGGTGAAAAAAGCGGTGTGAAATGGTATGTAATCGAACAAGAACAATTTGATGGAGATCCATTAGTTAGTGCAAAAGAAAATGT
>JAJUGF010000268.1 GCA_029268495.1 Gracilibacillus sp. | reverse complement strand
TATCCGCGAATCAATTTATTCCTCATCTTATTTGAAAATACTTCTACAATCAAAATCAACACTACCAATCCAATTAGTATAGATCCGACTTCATTCCATCTATATGCATTCATTGCAAAAATCAATGGTGCACCTATTCCACCCGCTCCTACTAAACCGAGGATAGAAGCTTCCCTCAAATTCATATCAAAGCGATAAATCATAATTGACAAGAAAATGGAGAATAGCTGTGGGACAATTCCATATCGAATCTTTTCAAATGTAGTACAACCAATGGAATTCATTGACTCAAATATACTTGTATCTAAATCTTCAATTGCATCTACATAGAGCTTAGCAAGCATCCCAATTGAAACGAGCGCTATCGTTAATACACCTGCAAATGGCCCAGGCCCTGTTACCCTAATTAGCATTAGCCCATATACCAAAGCAGGAACTGTACGAATGCATATTAAGATTATTCTTGTTACAAAAGCAACTGGTTTTGGTACTACATTAGAAGCTGACAGAAATGCTAAAGGAATGGCTAATAGCGCCCCAATGATTGTTCCAAGGAATGCAATAGCTATTGTCTCCACTAGTAAATATGGCACACCTTTTGACGTAAAAGTGAATAATAAATTTAAATCAGGTGTTACAATTCCTGTTAGTATATTCTTGGCAATGACCCAGTTACTTGCTTCCATTTGACTAAATTGAAGTGTAGATAATGTCCATCCTAGTAATAAAGTTATCAACACCACATACATGAGGAAACGAGCGTAATTTTTTGGGGCTACATATAATTGTTTTTCTATATCATTCATTACAATGTCCTTCTCCTTTTATTTAGAAAAATAATTACGTCATTTCATACTAATTTTTTCCTGAAATGTTCACTTACAGATTCAATTAAAAATACTGTAATTGCTAGTACAAACAAAATCATGCCAACATTCGCATAATTCCGCCAACCAAGGCTTTCTTGTAGTAACAATCCAACTCCACCTGCTCCGACATATCCTAAAATAGCTGCATAACGAACATTTCCTTCAAAACAGAAAAGAGAAGTAGATAAGAAATTGGGAACTATTTGTGGGAAAATAGCATACCGAAATGTTTGGATACGATGCATTCCTAATGACTCCATAGCCTCAAATGCACCCATATCCGCATTCTCTATTTGTTCATATAACAACTTCCCAACATAAGCTAATGTAAATAAAAAGATGGCCACTGTACCTGCTAATGTGCCTAATCCGAATACAAAAGTTGCAATTAGTGCTGAGACTAATGTAGGCATTGTTCTTATTAAACTTAGAAAAATTCTCGCAACAGTATTGATCCATGTATGATTGACTATATTGGATGATGCCAAATACGCGACTGGTATAGACGCAATAGAGCCTAACAAAGTACCAAGTAGCGACATTTTAATCGTATCCATTAGTGGTTGCCAAATGTAGGGGATATACTCCCATGTAGGTGGTATCATTTCACCAATAATGACAAAGAATTGATTCCACCTTTTAATCAACTGCTGTACATCAAATTGAGTAAATTCAATCGACAATAGAATACCAACTATGATTAGCACAAGAATAAATGGTATCTTAGATCGTCTGATAGTAACCGTTCTTCCATTGTCTAAAACTATTGGCTTCTGCGTCCAAATTTTTTCAAGCATATACTGCGTCTCCCTTAGCTTTCTCCAACTCTTGCTCTTGATTTCCTTTATAAATATGATTTAATACTACTTCTGTCACTTCACTTGCTTTCCCGTCATAAACGACTTTCCCTTCTCGTACACCAATAATTCTATCAGCATATTCTAACGCTACTTCTACATGGTGAATATTCATGAGTACTGTAATATTCATATCACGATTAATAATTTTGAAATCTTCCATTACTTGTTTGGAGGTTATTGGATCTAGTGATGCAATCGGTTCATCAGCCAAAATAATATCAGGATTTTGCGCCAATGTTCTTGCTAGTGCAACACGTTGTTGTTGCCCACCAGATAGTTGATCCACACGAACAAATGCTTTATCTAATATACCTACTTTGTCTAATGCTGATAGTGCTTTTGCTTTATGTTCATAAGCAAATATCCCTGTCCATTTACGAATAAATGATAAGTCTGGAACAAAAGAAACAAGGACATTATTTAGGACAGTCGTTCTTGTCACCAGATTAAATGACTGAAAAATCATTCCAATTTTTCGTCTAAATGTGCGAACTTCTTTTCCTTTTAGCTTGCTTACATTCGTATCATTCACCATCAATTGTCCACTACTAATTTCATGCATTCTATTAATACATCTTAATAGAGTAGACTTACCTGCTCCTGATAATCCAATTATTGCAACAAATTCCCCTTGATTAATGGATATATTAATATTATCTAATGCTTTTACATTATTCTTATAAACCTTATCTACATTTATAAACTCAATCATGAAAGAGCTCCTTTCTAGTTAGCAAACCTAACAAAAACTATCGTGACAAAATGAGAACACCATCTGATGTTCTCATCTTGTCAATCTATTTAATTTAATGTCTGTACTAGCTTTTGTGCCTCTCGTTCTTTATCATAATCGGCATCTGTTGCTTCTTGATACCCCTCATGATTATAAATTGCAATGACTTCTTTTCCTTCTTCTGTTTGAGCAATCGAAATTAATGCTTGTTGGATTGCTTTTTTCAATTCATCTGTCATCACTTCTGAATTCTTACTTACACTTACAGTATCGTTGTAAATACCTGGTGTCACACCAATCACATTTGTTTCATCCCAAATGGTTCCTTCACGATTTAAATCTGTTTGCCAAATATCTGCATTATCTCTTCTTGCATCTGCATATGTTACCATTACATCAATTTGCTCTGCTGCAAGACGTGCGAATGCATTGCCATAAGAGTCTACTGATACGACATTTTCCAAATCTGAAATGGTCTTATCAAAATTATCTTTTAGCCATAACGCTGGATAAATATAACCAGCTGGTGAGGAGGATGACATCACCGCCCAAGAAGCACTATTCACATCTTCAAATGTCAATTGTTCACCGTTATTCACTTTTTCTGCTAATTCTTGTCCTTTTTCTGAAGGACCAGCTATCATTAATGCGCGATAATACGTCACTTGCTCAACACTAGCATCTGTTGGTTTATTTTCATTCCAATCTTTTGCATCATCTGAATCATTAGTTAATCCTGCACGAGT
>JAJUGF010000267.1 GCA_029268495.1 Gracilibacillus sp. | reverse complement strand
TTGGAGTCGCCAAGGACTAAGAAGTCTACAATCTCGTTATGAAATCTTGCGTTATTCATCTTAATTGAACCGCCGTATACCGAACGGTACGTACGGTGGTGTGAGAGGACGGAGGTTAATCACCTCCTCCTACTCGATTTTCCTCTTGTGATGTGTCCCACTTAGTTTTGACAAGACTTATGTTATACTAATAGTAAGAAACCAATAATAAAGTTTAGAGGTGACGTATTTTGCTTACAGAAAAAAGTGTTTTAGAATTATTGCACAAGATGAAAGATCCTTTTTTACATAAAACATTTAAGGAAACAAATGGTATAGAAGAAATTCAAATTAAGGAAGATAAAGGTCATGTGAGTGTCAAGTTAGCAATTGGTAAAACAAATACTGCTGAGCAGATGCAATTGCAGCAAGAACTAGTTACAGCATTAAAACAAATTGGTGCAACAACAGTAGGGCTAAGATTCTCCCAATTGCCTGAAGAAATCATTGCGAAATATCAACCAACGAAAGCGGAAAAACCGACATTGTTGAGTGAAGGATCCAAAACCAAATTCTTAGCAATTGCAAGCGGAAAAGGCGGTGTTGGGAAATCAACAGTAACTGTAAATACAGCGGTAGCATTGGCGCGTCTAGGAAATAAAGTTGGTGTGATTGATGCAGATATTTATGGATTTAGTGTTCCGGACATGATGGGTGTAGAAGAACGTCCTAAGTTAAAAGGTAACAAAATTGTTCCAGTTGAGCGATTTGGTGTAAAAATTATGTCAATGGGCTTTTTTGTAGAGGATAATTCGCCTGTAATATGGAGAGGACCACGATTAGGCAAAATGCTAGCGAGCTTTTTTAAAGAAGTAGAGTGGGGAGAACTCGATTATTTATTACTAGACTTGCCACCTGGTACTGGGGATGTTGCATTAGATGTGCATAATATGATTCCGAGTTCTAAAGAGATTATTGTAACTACACCACATCCAACTGCTGCATTTGTTGCGGCAAGAGCAGGCCAAATGGCTATTAATACAAATCACGAAATATTAGGCGTAGTTGAGAATATGTCTTATTATATAAGCAAATCTACCGGTGAAAAGGAATATGTCTTTGGAAAAGGTGGAGGAGATAAATTAGCAGAAGTGTTAAACACGAAAGTGGTTGGGCGCTTATCGCTACAACAACCATATGAAGAAGAAGGCGTCTTCGCTCCATCTGTATATCAGGAAGATCACCCGAATGGTAAAGAATATTTACAATTGGCAGAAAAAATTATGACAAGTATGAGAGAAACAGAATAGATGGAAGGAAAGGCATGATTTGATGTAGATCAAATGGTGTCTTTTCTTATCTTTTTTATATTAGCAACAACGATTACCAGTACTAATTTGTATCTCGACTGTTCTATTTTATAGTATAAAAAGAAAAAATGTCTAATTAATTTAGGTGAACTTTACCTGCTTTTGTAAAGGTAAAGTTCACCTTCTCTACATTAGGAGGACTCATTATTTTTACCAGAACTCTCTTCTTTGCTTTTTGTATCTTCTTCACTCCCGCCTTCGCTACCTCCGCTTTGGCCACTCCCACCACTTTCTTCAGATTGTGGTTTCATTTCTTTGGCTGCATTCATTAGTAATTCCGCTATTTTTGCCTGGAAGATAGGTGACTGAAATGTCTCGTCCATTATCTTTTCAAGATGTGAACGAAATTGTTGGCTTGTTAATACAGTTAATGTTTGCTTTTCCATGTCTGGATTGCTGAATAATTCCATTAATTTTTTTTGGTACTCAGGGTCACTCATTAGATTCTTTGTTACTTTTTCTTGCTGTTCTTGTAATGCTAAGGCAAATGATTCAGCGAATTTAGGGTCTTGGAACATTTTTGTCCAAAATTCTTTTCCTTTATCTGATGATAATGCCTCTGTAATTGCTGTTTTAACAATTTTGGCATCAATGGCGTATGTTTGTTGCATATCATCACTTGCAAGTACTTCAGTAATGGCCTTTTTTCCTTCATCTGTCTTAAGAATATCTGCTACCATTTTCTTTGTTGCTTCATAATTGCCTTCTTCTTTCCCGCTATTTTCTGATCCGCCACAGCTAGTGACAATAAGTAATAATATGAGAAATGGAATATACCTTAGTTTGAACATTATACCGCTACCTTTCGTTATGAAATCAATCAAAATGAGTTTCACTTTATTTATAATATGGGACCAATTAATTTTTCTATGTATTATAAGCGAAAAAAATTATCGTTCATGTTAAAATGTTTTTTGTATATAAATGAAATGGTGAATATGGGAGTGGGGGTTATCAATTGAAGAGTCGGAATGTTGTGCGGTTGTTTTTTACTACATTGTTGATCGGAGGTTTATCGACACTTATCACAAGTTTCTTTGTAAAAAACGATGCATACTTAAAATTTATGAATCCGTTTGATTGGTTTGAAATATTAGGTGTGGTTTTATTTTTCCTAACATTAGGGTTTGTATTTAGTTTGATTAGTCAAATGGGCTTTTTTGCGTATTTAACTGCAAATCAATTTGCTTTAAGTGTATTTAGAAGTTTTTGGCCTATGATTCAAATTGTAATTATAGCTTTTGCGTTATTTGATTTAATTTATTTTAGATATAAATCATTAGAAGGTGGCACGATTACAACATTTATTTTGAGTGCAATTGCATTATTTGTGTATGGCTTTATTGTAGCGGCAATAAAGGCAAAAGAAACAAACAAAACGGCATTTATTCCAGCGTTGTTCTTTATGGTTGTGATCACTTCTATTGAGTGGGTCCCTGGTCTAAGAACAGAAGGTGGGGATTATGCATGGTTGATGATCGTACCTTTAGTCATTTGTAATACATATCAATTGTTAATTTTGCATAGACTCACTGAAAAAGGCGCAAAAAAATAGACCGTAATAGGTCTATTTTTTTATGGGCAGATATAATCGACATCTACTTATAGGAGAAATAGGTTATTTTAATTCTTGTTGTTTAATGTCTACGTTTGTAATCAACTCAGAAATAGTGACTAGCGAAAACTTTTTTAATTGGATTTCAGGCAACATTTTCTGTAATGCCTTCTCGGTTTGCTTCACAGAATCAGAAGCATGTAACAAAACGATGGAGCCATTCCTGATATTTGATAATACGTGATCTGTTATCTTGTCCGTTCCTGGATTTTTCCAATCATTTGGGTTAATACTCCAATGAATGGTTTTTAATCC
>JAJUGF010000266.1 GCA_029268495.1 Gracilibacillus sp. | reverse complement strand
GGTATAATCGACATAATGTGCCTTATATTGCAATGTCTCCTCTAATCGCTCACCAATTTGAATGACTTTTTCTGTATCTAGATCCTCAAATTCTATCGCAACAGTGACATCACTATATGTCGGTGTCCCTAATTGAGCATAGCTATCATCACTTACAATATACGCACCATTCAATTCGTAAAGAACCGAAGAATGAATCACATCACTAGGCTTAATGACTTCACCATTTTGAAGAGGAATCGTCCCTTTTTTTAATTGTTCACTTGCTTTAGGGCCTTGAGTAATCATTGCTTCCCCTTGCTCCATAATCAATGCTTCATCATTACTAGGATGCACTTCTTTTTCACCTATTAATCTAGCAAAATTATTATAATCAGATGCTTTTACTACAAGTACATCTGAATCGACATTGTTGATTTCAAAATTGGTTTCCGTCATTTGTGCTGATTGTGCTTTGATTTGCTTTTCCTTTAATATCGTATGCAATTGTTCGATATCTTGCTCGATTTCTTCCTCTGTATCATCACCAAATGGTGTATACGTAATCGCATATGGTGTATACTCTTTTACCCCTTTAGTTAAATACGCGTGAAATCCAAACAATGTCCCTACCGCACTGAATGCGACTGTTGAGATAATTGCAACCATAAAAAATGTGCGTGCATTATCTTTCATTCGAAATGATAAATCGGAAAATAATAGCATGTTGGTTTTATGCCAGAATACTAGTTTGTTTTTCTTAAGTAATCGAATGATGTATACACTTAATTGTGTAAATAATAGATACGTGCCGAGAATAACGACAATCACGACAGGAATCATTACAAATATAACCTCGGCACCTTTTGCATACATTGCCGTCACATAGCCAGCTACTAATAGAAGTGCAGCTAGAATGGACAAAATAATAGATGCTTTCGGCTCTCCTTTAGACTGCTTATCCCCTTTAACTAAATCGACTAATTTGCTTGTACGTAAAATAAATGTGACAAGTATAGAGATACAGAAAAATAACACGACAAAGCTAACGAGTGTCACGATAATAGCCATTGTTGGGAAATAGAAATATAGAGACTCGTCAATAATCAATACATTCTCTGCAATTAATAGAATCGCTTTTGCAAACAACAAACCACTTAAGATTCCAGCAACAGTTGATGCGATTCCGATAAACATATTCTCAAGGAACACCATCCATCTGATTTGTCTGTCTGATGCACCAAGCATGAGTAATAGCCCAAATTCTTTCTTCCTCGATTGCAAAAAAGCACTCATCGAATACAAAATAAAGAAGAAAGAAAAGACATAAATAATACCACCAGCAACGCCCATCCCAATTAACGCATTTTTATGGATATCTGCTAATGCTGGATGAAATGCAAAAATAGCAAAAGTAAAGAAGACCATTACAGTGAATAAGCTACTTAAGAAATACGCGATATATAATCGTTTATTCCTAAGTACATTCTTAAAGGCGAACTGACGAAAAGTCATTATTGTCGCCTCCCATCAATGAAAGCATATCAATGATTTTCTGGAAGTATGCTTGTCTACTCTCCCCACAATAGATTTCTGCATGTAGCTTTCCATCGCGTATAAAAATAACACGATCGGAATAACTAGCAGCTTGTGGATCATGTGTCACCATTAACAAACTCGTATTTTCCCTTTTATTAATGGACTCAAGCATCCCCATCACGTCTTTGGATGCTTTTGAATCAAGGTTCCCTGTTGGTTCATCTGCTAATAACAATTTAGGTTGGTGAATCATCGCTCTAGCAATCGCCACACGTTGCGCTTGACCACCAGATATTTCGTAAGTTCGTTTTGCTAAAATAGAAGCAATCCCTAAACTTTCCGCAATTCTTTTTGCTTTTTTCTTCATTTCCTTTACACTGACACCTTCTAATGTGAGTGGCAAGACGATGTTTTCTTCGACTGTTAATGTGTGAAGCAAATTGAAATCTTGAAAAATAAAGCCTAATTCATTCCGTCTGAATTTTGCTAAATCATTTTTCTTCAGAATATGTGGATTTCTCCCTTCAATCTCCACTGTTCCGGTTGTTGGCGTATCGTTTGTGGAAATAATATTTAACAATGTCGTTTTCCCACTACCTGAGGGACCCATTATTGCGACAAACTCGCCCTTATCTACTTCTAATTGGATATCTGTTAATGCGCGATACGCTACTTTACCTTCATATACTTTGCTTACTTTGGTTACTTTCAGCATCATCATTCTCCTTTTTTCTTGTTCTTAATGTAAGTATAGTGGCATCCGCAAATAGGAACTATCGATTATGCTTTCAGTAACCTTACATCTTTGTAAGGTTTTGTGATTCTGTAAAAATGATACGCACAATGGTCCCTTCTCCAACAACAGATTCTAACTCTACTCTATGCTCTAATTTATTCATAACTTCTTTCACTAAATATAAGCCCATCCCTGTTGACTCTCGGTATGTACGTCCATTTTCCCCTGTATAAAATTTGTGAAATACGCGTTTTTGATCTGCTATAGGTATCCCAACACCGAAATCCTTCACTTCAAGTACGACATTTGTTGACCTTTCGTATAAAGAAATGTGAATATGATTCGCGCTCCCTGCCGAATATTTCACTGCATTATGTACGAGCTGTGTCACAATAAAGAAAAGCCACTTCTCATCTGTTTCGACTGTAATGCCTTCTTTTTGCTCGATGATTTGTGGAAATACTTCATTTCTTATGTAAAATCGTTTATTTTCTACATTCACTTCCCGAATGAGCTTAGACAGTACGACTGGCATAATATGAAAATCTCCTTCAATTGTCCGAAGCCTTGCCATATATAATACGGTGTTCAGGCCATCCCGCATCCGATCTGTCTCCTCACGTATACTAGATGATTCTGGTTCATCTAACCCTTGTGCGGTCAATTCAATCACGGACAATGGTGTTTTCATTTGATGCACCCAACGATCCATAAATAAAAGGTGCTCATCCTGTTGTTCTTCTGCTCTTTGCAATTTGTCTTGATACAGCTGATATTGTGTTCGCAATAATTGATCAAGTGATTCGGCAACAGGTGCTTGGTCTGTCGTTTCTAAGGAAGCATCAAGTGATTGTAATGTACTTTCTAATTTCATATAAAAGTTGCGACGACTATGATAGCGATAGATTAAAAAGGCAATAAGCACTACTGTAGACAAAAAGTTAGCATAGATGATGACATTCATGCCTCT
>JAJUGF010000265.1 GCA_029268495.1 Gracilibacillus sp. | reverse complement strand
TTGTTTATACATGCTTTCTTTTTTTTGCTTGCGATTTCGCTAGTATTTATCAGTTTAGGAGCAAGTGCATCCTTTATGGGACAATGGGTTCAACAACTATTAATTGGAGATTCGGGTTTATTTATTCAGCGGATTGCAGGTGTTTTTATTATTGTGATGGGATTATTTATTGGAGGTTGGCTACATATTCCATTTCTTATGAAAGAACGTCGATTTCATTACTCTAAAAAGCCTGCTGGTTATTTAGGGACATTCTTAGTAGGGCTTGGATTTGCTGCAGGTTGGACACCATGTATTGGACCAATTTTTGGCTCCATTTTGTTATTAGCGGCTATTGATCCAGCACAAGGAATATTTTATACAGTTATGTATGTTGTAGGATTCGCCTTGCCATTTCTATTATTAACATTTTTTATCGGAAAAACAAGATGGATTACACGTTATAGTGGCGTAATAATGCGAGTTGGAGCTGTGCTGATGATACTTATGGGACTTGTATTATTTTTTGGATGGATGCCGAGTATATCTGGCTTTTTGTTGGATCTTATTCAAGATACTTGGTTGTCAAGATTAGGATAAAAAGGAGCTGTTTTTTTTTCAATGAAAAGGTCGATTTTGATTTTAGTTGTCTTTGGCATGTTTGGCTGGGCAGTGATAGAATTCTTAAATTCAGATGATGAATCAAAAGAACAAGCAGGAGAGAAAGTAGAGAAACAAGAAATAAATACAGAAATAGTACAAGAAGAATCGGAGGAAGGTATTGCTACGGGTTTGGAAGTAGGTGATATGGCACCAGACTTTCAACTTCAGACATTAAGTGGAGAAGAGGCACGTCTATCAGACTATCGAGGTAGTCGAGTGATGATTAATTTCTGGGCAACATGGTGTCCGCCATGTAGAGCAGAAATGCCTGATATGGAAAAATTCTATCAAGATAAAGATGTCGTTATTCTAGCAATTAACCTAGTAGATACGGAGAATAGTCTTCAGAATGTAAAAGATTTTTCGGAAGAGTATAACTTAACATTTCCTATTTTACTTGATACAGATATGGAAGTCTCTACACTTTATGCGGTTCGTCCATTACCAACATCCTATATGATTGATTCTAATGGACGTATAAGCAATATAGCCTTTGGTGCATTAAACTATGATTTAATGATTCAAGAGTATGAGAGAATGGATTAATTGAACTCTATAGTATAAAGTGACAAATGAGGTGATTCGATGAAACAAACCGTATTAGTAGTAGAAGACGACAAAATGATTCGTGAACTAATCCATATTTATTTAACAAAAGCTGGTTATGATGTAGTCGAAGCAAGTGATGGAGAGGTTGCTAAAGAAATTTTTCTAACCAAACATCCTTGCCTAATTATACTTGATTTAATGTTACCAAAGCTAAGTGGAGAAGATTTTTGTAAATGGATTCGAGCACAAGAACGTAATGAAGTGTCCATTATTATGCTATCAGCTAAATCGCGTACGGAAGACAAAATAAAAGGTCTAAAACTAGGTGCAGACGATTATATAGTGAAGCCTTTCGATTTAGAAGAACTACTTGCTCATATTGAAGCAGTATTACGTAGGACAGGACAATTCTGTCAGAAGATTACTTATGATGGACTTTGTATAAAACCAAGGAAAGGCGAAGTATTACTTTACGATAAGGATATTAAATTAACAAAGCATGAATTCAATTTATTGTATTACTTTATGGAGAATCCCAATATGGTCATTTCTCGAGAAGCGCTTATGAATCAATTGTATCCATATGCGGATAAATCAGTGTTAGATCGAACTATTGATGCACATATAAAAAAATTACGAAAAAAAATTGAAAAGGATCCTGCAGTACCGAAATGGATTATCACAGTAAGAGGAATGGGGTATAAATTTGTTACGGAATAAAATATGGAATATGCTTCATCCGAAACAATTATTATTCCAATTAACATTTGTAAATATACTAATTATTGCCGCTTTTGTAGGTTTGAGTAGTTGGGCATTATATAATACTGCATGTATGCTTGCTAATGGTTTAGTTTCTGTGGAACAACAAAAACAAGTGCACTTTGAAGCATCATTATTTCAATACTTATGGATTTTTAGTATATCTGCGGTAATTATTGGGAGTATCTCACACTTTTATTTAACGAAAAAAGTGACAAATCCATTAAGGAAATTGATTGTTTCTGCTAAGACAATCAAGCAAGGTGAATACCCAAACCCTATTCAAGTCAATACAGATGGAGAAATAGGAGAATTAACCAGTCATTTTAATGATTTAGTTTTACAATTAAAAGAAAATGAGCAATATCGACGAAAAGTAGTATCTGATTTATCTCATGAATTTCGTACACCATTATCTAATTTAAGTGGTTATTTACAAGCATTACATCAAGGTGTGATTGAAGGTGATAAGAAACTCTATCTATCTTTATACAAGGAGTCGAAACAACTGATACATTTAATTGAGCAAATGGAACAACTAAAAGAATGGGATTCTGTATCAACTAAGCATTTGATAGAAAAATCGTCTGTTCAAATGAAAGATATAGTAGATCAATCAATGGAGATGTTTCGTTGGTCTATTACAAAAGCAAATATTAAATTTCATATAGAAGTAGAACCATGTGTTATAAAGTTGAATAGTAGCGGAATTTCGCAAGTTATCAACAATTTATTAGATAATGCCATTCGATATTATGAAGGTATGGAGACAATAAAAATAAAGGGAAGAGATTTTCAATCAGAGTATAAATTTAGTATCACTGCTAAGGGGAAGCGTATTCCATTAGCAGAACAAGAAAAAATCTTTGAAAGGTTTTATCGTGTAGACTATTCTCGCTCACGTGAGTTTGGTGGTTCAGGTTTAGGTCTTGCTATCTCTAAAGAAATCATTGAACAACACTATGGAAAGATTGGCGTTGTTTCAGATGAACATGTACATACTTTTTGGTTTTGTTTGCCGAAGTAATGAAATGAAAGGAGATAGCAAAGTCTCACGTAAGCGAAAAAGAATTATTGACAAATTACTCATAGGATTAAATTCAGTGTATTTTGTCTAATTAACATCAATGGAAGAATGAACACTAATAAAAATAGAGAAGATGGGGGTATTAAAAAATAGAGAGTAAAGTTGTTATATATACCACTACTATGTGTTCTGTATGTCATATGGTTAGAGAATTTTTAATAAGTATGGATATCGAATTTAAAGAAATTAATGTAGATAT
>JAJUGF010000264.1 GCA_029268495.1 Gracilibacillus sp. | reverse complement strand
TCCCTCTTTTCTAAATTTCACGATTCCTTGTTTGTGTAATGTACGCAAATGATGGGAGGCTGTCGCTATCGATGATTCGATTACATTTGCAATATCACAGACACATAATTCCTCGTCTTGGCAAAGGGCAAAAGTAATTTTTGCTCTATTTTCATCAGCAATTGCTTTTAACATTTGTGCGACACCCCGAATATTAACAGATTGTAAGGCACCTTGTATGCGGTTCACCTTCTCCTCGTCATAACAATAGATATCACATGTATCCTTCTTCGTCATCTTCTCACCAACCTTATTCAAATGAATGTTTGAATATAGTATACAATAGATGAAAAAATATTCAAATAGGCATTTGAATAATAAATCTTCATTTTTCTCATCAAATCCTTTGAAAACTATATACAATTACGCACAAAAAGGAAAGCGTATACAAAATAATTTAAGCTAGATACAAATAGTTTTTAAATGAAGGTGGGAGCGAATCATGTTCAAGCTGACAAGTAAAGATCATCAAGCACTATTTTACGTCGAAAAAGAAGCGTACAGTGGTGTCAGGAAAATTGCTCAAAAAGTGATGGCAGACATTGCACTTGTTTTTGATAACAAACCAACGGAAACGTCTGATAAGAGTGAATTGGCATCAACAGCTATTATTTATGGAACGATCCAACATAGCCCAATTCTCGATCAATTAGAGAAAAATAAGCAAATAGATTTAACTAAAGTACGAGGAAAAAGAGAAGTTTTTCTAATCCAAACAGTGAAAGAACCGATTCCTGGAGTGGAGAACGCGTTAGTCATCGCAGGTAGTGACAAGCGTGGAACTATTTATGGCTTGTTCCATTTGTCGGAATTACTAGGTGTATCGCCACTTGTGAATTGGTCGAATGTAAAGCCGGAGAAAAAGACGCAATTCACATTAGAAGAAGCGTTTCAGTATGTATCGAAAGAGCCTTCTGTCCGATTTCGTGGGTTCTTTATTAATGATGAATGGCCTGCATTTGGTAATTGGGCAATGGAACGTTTTGGGGGATTTAATGCAGAAATGTATGCACACGTCTTTGAATTATTACTCCGTCTAAAAGGGAATTATTTGTGGCCAGCAATGTGGTCAGCAAGATTTAATGACGAAGGGCCAGGCTTACAAAGTGTAGAGCTTGCGGATGAATTAGGTGTTGTGATTGGTGCATCCCATCATGAACCGTGCTTACGGTACGGGGAAGAATATAAATATCTCAGAGGGAAAGATTCGATTTATGGTGATGCATGGAATTTCATTACGAATCGACAAGGCATTACAAAATTTTGGGAAGATGGGTTAAAACGCTGTGGCCAATTTGAAAATGTGATTACAATTGGCATGCGAGGGGAGCAGGATACTTCGATTATGGGAAAAGATGCGACATTACAAGATAATATTGACTTATTACGTGATGTTATCGAAACACAGCATCAATTAATCGAAGAACATGTCGATGCCAATTTAAAAGAGGTACCACGAATGCTCGCGTTGTACAAAGAAGTAGAACCATTTTATTATGGGGATGAAAATGCGAAAGGTCTGATCGAAACAGATTTGTTAGATGATGTGATTCTGATGCTTTGTGATGACAATCATGGGAATTTGCGCACATTACCAACAGAAGAAATGCGTAAGCACAAAGGCGGATACGGTATGTATTACCATTTCGATTATCATGGAGGGCCGATTTCGTATGAGTGGGTGAATAGTTCTTATTTACCTAAGATATGGGAGCAAATGTCGATGGCTTATGATTATGGTGTCAGAGACTTGTGGGTGGTGAATGTTGGAGATATAGCAACACAAGAATTTCCGCTGTCTTACTTTTTAGACTTAGCCTATGATTTTGACAAATGGGGAACAAATGCAATTAATCAAACGGATGTATACACAAGGCAATGGATCCGAAAACAATTTACAGGTAAGTTCACGGAAGAGTCATTAGAGAAGGCAGAAGCATTAATCAATGGGTACACAAAAATCGCTCATCGACGTAGACCAGAGCATGTGAACGCACATGTCTATCATCCTGTGCATAACGAAGAGGCAGATGACTTACTTGCAATGATTGATGATTTGCTTGAAATAGCAGAGGATTTATATCAAAAGGTAGACGCAAGTGATTTTTCTGCATTCTTCTCCCTTTTATATTATCCTGCTGTCGCGAACCTGAATGTACATAAATTATGGTTGTGGACAACAAAGAATCATGATGCAGCGGAAAAAGGGAAACTAGCAGCAAATAGCTATGCAGAAAAAATAAAAGAATGCTTAGATCGAGATAAAGCACTTGTCGAAGAATACCATACAATCGATGATGGCAAATGGTATGGGATGGGCCTTTCAGAACATATTGGTTTTGTAAATTGGAATGAAGATGAGTGCCAATATCCCATTGCAATGCATGTGTTTCCAAAAAATAAAGAGAGATTGCTAGTGGAAATAACAGGGACTGGTGAGCAAAGTGAAGGAAGCTTATGGCACACACATCATTTGCATTTAAAAGATTTCTTGCAATATGACAAAGCGAGCGCATCGTTTACGATAAGTACACTTAGTGATAGAGAGACAAGCTTTACCATAACATGTGAGGAAGACTGGCTCCATCTGTCCACATTGGAAGGCATACTAGATGCAAAGAACCACACTGTGAGGATAGAAGTTACTGTTGACAGAGAGAAGATACTAGAAGAGACAGAAGGGAACATTTACGTGAAGACACCAACAGGAATGTGCACGATTCATGTGCCAGTTCGACCGATGTATCTAGACAAATTACCTGATTACACGTTTGTCGATACTTTAGGATATATCTCGATAGAAGCAGAGCATTTTGTTTCCAATAAAGCAAGCGTGGCTAACAGTGGTGAGCATCATCAATTTGAAGTCATCCATGGATATGGGAAAACACTGTCTGCAATAAAAGCATTTCCGACGACAGCTACTTATCTTAAGCCATCTGATGCACCATATGTGGACTATTCCTTTGTCGTATCGAAAGCAGGAGACTACACTGTTCAATTGTATATGCAACCATCGAATCCTGTCGCTTACGATACGACAATCTATTGTCATCTTCAACTCAATGATGCACAACCAGAAAAAGTCCTATTATTACCGAAGCACTATCGTGTAGATGATAAGGATTGGGCAGTAGGTGTATTAAATCATATTCGTATAAAAGAAGTACAAGTAGCATGCCGAAAAGGACAGAATACCTT
>JAJUGF010000263.1 GCA_029268495.1 Gracilibacillus sp. | reverse complement strand
TTATCTGACACAAATGATTGTGCTTCGAAATCTGATTTATCATATTCAGCAATCATTTCATCTATGCCGTCTTTCATTTGTTCAGGTAAATCCGCTGTCTGGTTTGCTAATTCTCCTGTACCATCGTGCAATTCTCTAGCACCACCTGCCAATTGCGCTACACCATTGTCAAGTTCATCAAGACCTTGATGAATATCAGTATAACCTGTAGTCAATTGACTTAAGCCATCCACATACTCCTCTAATCCCTTATGAAAAGATTGATAATTTGTTGCTAAAGCACTTATGCCTTCTTGTAATTCTGCCATTGATTTCGTGATATCCATTGAGTCTATCGCATTTGCAATATTATCTGATGTGGTAGCTAATCCATCAGCCATATCAACTAATGCTTGGTTCACTGATGGTAAATTTGTCTTTACTGCATCAAATGCAGGCTTCACCTGTTGATAAGTTCCTTTTACCATATATGCAGCCTCATATGTTTCCAAAAGTTGTTGGACCACTTTTTCATCTACATCACTTTCTTTCAATGCTTGCATTTCCTCTTCCGTTAACTTTGTATCAGGAATAAGATGGATTGCATTAGTTAATGCATCATATGCTTGGGAATACTTTTCATCTAATGTCTTTAATCCCTCGGCAGTTTCTGTTAATCCACTACTAATTTGATTTAATCCTTTTGGTAATTGTACTAATAGTGATAAATCGACACTTCCTGCTTCTCCAGATAATGCCTGATTTAATTGTACTAACGCATCTTGAATAGAAGACGAAGCCGCTCGCAATTGATCTGATGATTGATTTAATTCTGTCATCCCATTCTTAAATTCATTCGATCCACCCAGTAATGCTCCCATTCCATCATTCAATTCATTGATACCAGATTGAAACTCCCCTACACCTTCATGCACATCATTAATTGCACTACTTAATGTTCCTAATTCATCTGTCATTTCATCCACATTGGGCGCATCAATCGACATCGATGAAGGGACTGCGGTAATATCAATACCATCCATTTCAAAGTCTGTCACGTCCGCTTTTATAGAAAACTCTCCATCATTCTCTGGCATTACAGTAAATGCCACTTGTTTGTTTTTTCCAGCATTAGCAATCGTAGCATTTTCTGCAACAATATTTTCAAAAACAGATGGCTGTAATGTAAAGGAAATCTGTAACAAGTAATTATTATAGAAAGTTTCTTTACTATCTTTATTTTCCTTTGTTGTGAGACGAATTTCCAATGCACCATCTTGCCCGATTAATTCCTTTGGCTCAATGATTTCTCCATTTAATAGATATTCTATCGTAATATCCCACGGCAATGACAACTGATCCAATTGACCTTGATAATAAAATTCATCCTCTGTTGCCTCGAATTGAATTTTGTCACCATCTAATTCAATCTCATTTAAATTGCTTAGATTCTTTACTTCCGTATAGTTTCCGTAGTCTACTACTGACCCTTGTTCGCCCATATCAAAACGATTAACAACATACATTCCTTCTTGATTACCCAATGCATCTAATGTCGCATAAATGACTTCATCTTTCGTCTTGATTGTTCCCGCGTCCGCTTTAGCTGTACTTACTACTGGAAATAGTAAAAATAAAACAACTGTATATATCATTATTTTTTTCCAACTCATACACTTAATTCTCCTTATAATAATTTGCTTTTAACGTAGTTTTTTGAATGAATTTATCCAAAAAGACAAGCATTGCTGGCAAGAAGAATATTACCATAATGAATGCAAGTAGCGCTCCACGCCCTAATAATAATCCAATGGAACCAACAACAGGATTAGAAGATGTCATCCACAATATAAACCCAACACTAGATAATATCGAAGCACTTATCGCTATAGAGAATAGTTTCTCATCTAATGTAAGTTTAATCGCTTCGATACTTGACATTTTCTTCCTGTTTTCCTTATACCCTTCCATTAGTAAAATCGCATAATCGACTGTTGCTGCTAATTGTACCGTACTTATGATTAAATAGCCGACATACACAAGGGAGGAATTAGTGAAATACGGTACTGATAGATTAATCCATACAGCAGATTGAATGGTTAGCAATAACACAATTGGTATGGAGATAGATCGGAATGTAATAATTAGTACAATCGCAATTGTAATGACAGTTAGCATATTTACAAGTGTATTGTCTTTTTCAACAGTATGTTTAATGTCATACAATGTCACACTTTCTCCTAATACATACGTATCTTCCTCATAATAATCTGCTGCAAGCTTAATAACTTGTTCTACTAAAGTAAAAGCTTTGTCACCCTCTGTATCTGTATCTCCATTAATGATAATACGACTATAGTAATCAGAAAAAAACTGATCGGTTATTTCGTCCTCTAAATACTCTGGCGGGATCACTGTTCCAACAGTGTTCGTGTATGCCAACACATTGGATACATCTTCTGTTTCCTCTAATTGTTGTACTAATGCTTCTTCTTTCGCTAAATCACCTTTTGGTACAAGTAAAACAATTGGCGTCAATTTACCAAATGTATCTTCAATTGCGATGATATCTTTTCCTACTCTAGATGTTTCTGGTTGGTCTCCAATACCATAAATAAAATTCGTATTACTTTGTGCCAAAAATGCAGGTACTAAACTAGTCAAAACAATGATAATACTGACATAGCGCCACTTCAATATGCTCCGTCCGACATTTCTAAATTTCGGAATAAGGGGTTTATGTTGTGTTTTGTCAATCCATTTGTAGCATAATAATGTCAGTGCAGGTAAGAAAATCATCACACTGATAAAGCTAAACACAATTCCTTTTACAAGATTAATACCTAAATCTGACCCGATTTCAAATTTCATAAATGTTAGTGCAATAAAACCGAAGAAGGTTGTTGAAGCACTTGCAGCAATCGCAGGAAAGGATTGCTTCATTGCTAATTTCATCGCTTCTTTTGGTTCATTGCCTTTTTCGCGAAAATCACTAAAACTATGTAAAAGGAAAATCGCATAATCTAGTGAGACGGCTAATTGTAGAATTGGTGCAACGGATTGTGTAACAAATGATACTTCACCAATAAAAATATTCGTACCGAGGTTAATAAGTACACTTACACCAATCGCTGTTAAGAAAAAGAGTGGCTCCACCCATGAATTTGTCGAAACAATTAAAATGATAATAATAATAGGTACCAATAACATGGCAGCATACATTGATTCTTTCCCTGCCATTGTCTGTGATGAAGCAGTATTAAT
>JAJUGF010000262.1 GCA_029268495.1 Gracilibacillus sp. | reverse complement strand
GAAGAAGGTAAGAATTATATTGGTAAGACAATTGATGTCGTGATCACAAGTGTATTGCAGACGTCTGCTGGTAGAATGATATTTGCAAAACCAAAATTGCTTGAAAAAGCCTTGTAAAAAGGGTATAACTTATAAAGGATAGAAGAAAAGTGATAACATATGAGTTATCACTTTTCTTTGCAATAAAAAAAGAATCGTTGGCGAGAGTTATTTGGGGTGTCTTCATGGTAAAATATAAAGTAATCGTCTTGGCTGCAGGGCAAGGTAAAAGAATGAATGTAGGAAAGAACAAGCAATTTATTCAATTAATTGATGAGCCATTGATTGTACATACTGTTCGGAATTTTGTAGAAGATGATTGGTGTGAATCCATTATCATTGTATTACATGAGCAAGATAAAGATGAAATGCTTAAATTATTTAATCAATATCCGTGGTGTAATCAACTAGAATTCGTAACTGGCGGGAAAGAAAGACAAGACAGTAGTTATTCAGGATTAATGAATATCCAAGCAAATCCAGAAGATATTGTGATGATTCATGATGGAGCAAGGCCTTTTCTCCAATTGGACCATTTACATGAACTTGCAACTATAGCGAAGCAAAAACAAGCAGCATTATTAGCTGTGCAAGTGACAGATACTATAAAGCAAAAGACAGAAGAAGGATTACAAACACTAGATAGAGCTATGTTGTGGGCTGCACAAACGCCACAAGCATTTCAATATCAAACTATTACAGAAGCACATCAACTAGCAAGAGAAGAAGAATATCTTGGTACAGATGATGCCTCGTTAGTAGAGAGATACGGAAAAGGTATACAAGTAGAGATTGTGGAAGGTAGTTATGAAAATGTGAAATTAACGACACCTGACGACATTTTGCGAGCTGAAATAATTGTAAAAAAGAGAGGAGTGAAATAAAATGTTTCGAATAGGACAAGGATTTGATGTACATCAATTCGCAACAGATAGACCGTGTATTATTGGTGGTATTACAATTCCCTACGAAAAAGGACTACTTGGACACTCAGATGCAGATGTATTGTTACATACGATTGCAGATGCATGTTTAGGCGCGATTAGTGAAGGGGATATCGGTAAGCATTTTCCTGATACAGATCCTCAATTTAAAGATGCGGATTCACAAATTCTTTTACAACATGTATGGAAAATGGTTGAAGAGAAAGGCTACAAATTAGGGAATCTAGATTGCACGATTATTGCACAAGCACCAAAAATGGCACCGCACATTTCTAAGATTGTAGAGAATATTGCGCGGTTATTACAAGTGGATACAGACCAGATTAATGTCAAAGCAACGACAACAGAACAATTAGGGTTTACTGGTAGAAAAGAAGGAATCGCAGCACAAGCAGTTGTTCTGTTGATGAAGAAATAATAACAATTCTACTTTTTTAATGATAAAATATTAGCATATGTTCGTTTATATGAGCGACAACTACGAAAGGGGTTTTTACAAGTGACAAGTACTGTTCGCGTGCGTTATGCACCAAGTCCAACAGGTCATCTACATATTGGTAATGCTAGAACAGCATTATTCAATTACTTATATGCAAAACATTTAGGAGGTTCTTTTATCATTCGTACAGAAGATACGGATGACAAGAGAAATGTAGAAGGCGGAGAAGAAAGTCAATTAATGTTTTTAAAATGGTTAGGTTTGAACTGGGATGAAGGCGCAGATATCGGCGGGGAATATGGGCCTTATCGTCAAACGGAGCGTCTAGATATTTATCAAAAGTATACAGATGAACTTTTAGAGCGTGGCTTAGCTTATAAATGTTACATGACAGAAGAAGAATTAGAACACGAGCGAGAAGAACAAAAAGCAAATGGACAAGTACCTAAATATTCAGGTGCACACCGTGACCTAACAGCAGAACAAATTGCTGAGTTTGAAGCGGAAGGAAGAAAGCCGAGTATTCGTTTTCGAGTACCTGAAAACAAAACATATACATTCCAAGATATTGTTCGCGATGAAATTACATTTGAATCAAGTGATTTTGGCGATTGGGTAATGGTGAAGAAAAATGGCATTCCGACGTATAACTTTGCTGTAGCAATTGATGATCATCTGATGCAAATTAGTCATGTTCTTCGTGGTGAGGAGCACATTTCGAACACTCCTAAACAGATGATGGTATTTGAAGCATTTGGATGGGAACCGCCACAATATGGCCATATGACATTGATTTTAAATGAAAATCGTAAAAAGTTAAGTAAGCGTGATGAGCATATTCTACAGTTTATTGAACAATACAAAAATTTAGGATATTTACCTGAAGCAATGTTTAATTTTATTGCATTGTTAGGATGGTCACCAGTAGGGGAAGAAGAGATTTTCACACAGTCGCAATTTATTGAGATGTTTGATCCTGCTCGCTTATCTACATCTCCAGCAATCTTTGACCAAGCAAAGTTAAAATGGATGAACAATCAATATATTAAGCAAGCATCATTGGATGAAGTGGTAGAATTAAGCTTACCTCATCTAATCAATGCAAATAAATTACCAGAACAATTAGATGCAGCAAAAAGAGAATGGGTTGTGAACTTAATTGGTCTTTATCATGATCAATTGTCATATGGTGCAGAGATTGTAGAATTAACAGATTTATTCTTTAAAGAAGAAATTGAATACAATGACGAAGCAATGGAAGTCTTAAAAGAAGAACAAGTTCCTGAGGTAATGAGCGTATTTCTACAACAATTTGAGCAAATTGAGGAACTCTCTCCAGAGGCAATTAAAGCAAGTATTAAAGCAACGCAAAAAGAGACAAAACAAAAAGGTAAGAAATTGTTTATGCCTATTCGTGTAGCAACAACAGGGCAAGTGCACGGACCAGAATTACCGAATGCGATTCATTTATTAGGGAAAGATGTCGTAAAGGCACGACTTAATCGTGTATTAAGCATAATCAATTAGTGACATTCTGCTCATAAGTCTATATAATAAATATAAATTCAATAATGAACGTGAAAAGAGGAGAAGTAAGTAATCGAGCGCTTTTACAGAGAATACCACCAATTGGCTGCGAGTGGTTAAAGCAATGGTTACTGAAATGCACCTTTTGAGTTATGCTCTGAAAGTCATGAAGTAAGAGTGTACGGCTAACGACCGTTATTCGTTCGAGTTGGAAGGATGTAAGTTAAATCCTTAAACAGAGTGGGACCGCGCTAAAAGCGTCTCTGTGTTTATGTAAACACGGAGACGTTTTTTT
>JAJUGF010000261.1 GCA_029268495.1 Gracilibacillus sp. | reverse complement strand
GTTTCAACTGGTTTCAGTTGTTGCATTTCAAATTCTTGCAAATATACTGTAACTTCTTGAATCACTGTAGATTGTTCATTTTCAAAATTGACATCTAAATGCGTGATCATTACGTCATACTCGTCTTTCATTTCCCCCTCTACCATTTTCTCCATTTGGACAACCACCTCTTCTACAACATATGCATGATGAATCATTTCTATTTCACTTTTCTTTTGATTTGTTTTATTTTCTACTACATCACTTAAATGATGTAATTCATTCGTTTCAAAGAGAGGAGCAATTAGCTTGTCCATATTGATGTTCATAATCGACAGGATCGGTTGTAATATAATGAGCATTAATAATAACCCTATAACCAATTTTGCATATTGCTTTAATTTAGAATTTGGCAGTATTAAATCAACGATAAGTGCCAGTAACATATAAATAACAATTTGAATTATCCAATTCGTTATATAGTCCATCGTAACTCATCACCTTACCATCATTGTTATATTACTTGATATGATTAAAATGACGATTGTAAAGAAGAACATAAACGATACTAATAATAAAGCAGCAAATAAATATAGAATATGCTTTCCTATTACATCTAAACATTCAATAACAGGTCCATCACCAATTGGTTGTAATATTGCTGTTGCAAGCTTATACATTAGCGATATGGTAAAAATCTTTATTGCTGGAAATAGTACAATCATAATCAAAATAATCACACCAATAATCCCGACACCATTCTTTATTAAAACAGTTGCACTTAAAACTGTATCTGTTGCATCAGTAAATATCCTTCCAATTACAGGGATAAAATTACCTGTCACAAACTTAGCTGTTTTCATTGCAATTCCGTCTTGAATTGCACTTGCAGCTCCTTGTACAGAAATTACACCTAAAAAGACAGTCAACAAGACACCCATGATACTTATGGCGATATTCTTTAGCAAATTTGCTAATTTCGTTGCTTTATATTCTTCATTTAATGTACTTACAATTTGTAAAATTGCCGAAAGCATGATTAATGGAATGATTACCTTAGATACAATAAAGACACTTGTATGAATAAGAAATATAATAATCGGATGAAAGAAAGAGATGGATAATAATTGTCCTAAAGATGCTAATAGTCCGAGGAGTAAAGGGATTAATGCAATTAAAAAGGCTTGTTCGCTATTAACTGTATCAATGACATACGTAGAAGTAAGCTCGAAGCTTTTCATTGCGATAATTATCAATAGAATATAGACAATAGCATATGCTACTTTGCTCACTACTTGCTTTTCAAATGCATTCTGAATTGTTTGTAACAACAAGCAGAATAAGGTGAGTAACATTAATGTTGCGAGTAATTTACCATTTTCAATCACTTCATAAAAAAAATAACGAAGAGCACCTTTTATCCAAGACTCTAATGAAAGACTATTTTGATCTTTGACCATCGACCAAAAATTAGTTTTACTTAGTTCTGGAAAAACGTGATTATATTCTTCTGCAATGTTGTTCCAGTAACTTTCTAACTCACTTTGGGAAATGATAGCATTGTATTCCTCTATAGTGAGTGGTTCATCCTCTTCTGCTGCAAAGATTGGCATTGGCGATATGGTGACGGTGACTATAAATAAAAGGCATGTCCATTTTTTTAACCGATTCATTTTTATTCCTTCCAACATTAATTTATAGGGAATAATCCAATAATTGTTTCAATTAATGATTTAAAAATTGGCACTGCCAGTATTAAAATAAATATTTTACCAACTAATTCTATTTTTATTGCAACAGATTCTAATCCAGCATCTTTCACAATATTGGATCCAATTTCAGCTACATAAGCAATGCCAATAATTTGTAAGATTGTTTTAATATAAAAGCTTTGAATATTTGCTTCTTCACCTAAATATGTGACCAAATGGAGAATTTCCTTTATATATGTGATTAAAAACACAAAAATATACAAAACGGTAACGACAATAATTAAATAAGCAATAACTGGTTGTTTATCTTTTAATAACAACACTAGAATTGCTGTAACAATGCCAATGCTCACTACTTCAAAAATACCCATAATATACTACCCGCTAAAAAAGAATACCGCTCGAATTTGTTGAAACAAATCAGATATACTATTGATGACAAACAGCAATACTATGATAAATCCGACTAAACTAACAAATTGAGCGAATTCTTCTTTCCCCATTTGTTTCAATACAGTATGAATCATTGCAACAATTATTCCTATACCAGCAATTTGGAAAAGTATACTCGTATCACCTACCAACCTATCTCACCTCTTTATATCAAAAGTAGCGCAACAAAAATCCCCCCCAAGAGTCCCAATCCTCTTGTCATTTTTCCATATTTTTGATTTTGCTCAATTGCTTCTTGATGTTTGTTCTCTAAGTGTACGATTGCAAGTTGAATGTACTTCTTTTGTTGTGTTAAATCATGTTGACCTAACGTTCGGCCAAACTGGTTTAATATTTCTCTATCTTCATTTTTTAATGATAGTTCTTTCCATGCGTTATTCATTTCAGATACCCAAACTTCGTATAAATCCACAGAACCATCACGTATTCTCACGCTAATATTATGGTAGAATTCAGCAACAGGAGAATCAATCTGACTTGATATAAATTCGCATGCATCTTTCACTGTCGCTTGACTATATACAATCTCTGCTTCTAATATCAAAAGTGAATTTTTCCACAACCGTATGGTTTTAGGTCGTGCTACTAATTTATTTGCGTATTCACTACCAACTAAATATCCAGTAATAGCTAACAAAATTGCTCCAATCCAATTCATATCATGCTCACACTTTTGGCATGTACTTTCTTACCATCTTTATCGTATATTGCGGTTACTTCCCCTGTTGATCTATCATTTGAAAGTACAATCAAACGTTCAAAAACTCGTTTTTCTATCAGTGGTTTAATTGTTTCTCTATTTATTACATCTTCAAAACTATAACCATGTATACTACATATTAATGTAATGCCAGCGTGCATAACTTCATCAATTGCTTGTACATCTTCTTCCGTACCAATTTCATCAACTATAATTACTTGCGGTGACATTGATCGAACTAACATCATCATTCCATCTGTCTTCGGACATCTATCTAAAACATCAATCCTTCCTCCACTAATTGATTGCGGCACACCATTAACGGAACCACAAATTTCTGACCTTTCATCAACTACTGCTGTTTTCATCGCAGGAATCGCTTTATATCCATTTGAAATCACTCTTGTCAAATC
>JAJUGF010000260.1 GCA_029268495.1 Gracilibacillus sp. | reverse complement strand
TCTTTCATATGGTGTTAACTTCTTTGTTTGAAATGCTTGTTTAGCACTTGTGATTGCTTGATCAACTATTTTTTCATCTGCCTTGCTTACATGTGCGTATACTTCTTGTGTATATTTATCAAGTACTTCTATTTTCTCATTAGTTTCTTTCCACTCACCGTCTATATATAATGAATATGTATTCATTCTTTCACCTCATTTAAATTATTGGTATTACTGTAATAATTCCACGGATTTACTACATTAAACATAAAACGCTTTAACAATTTATCATACAACAAGCCGAACAAATGCTTAATCCTATGCATTCACTCGGCTTGTAATTTTTCATTATTAAATTAATTCAAAGTTTCGATTATAAAAATAAACCTGCAATCGTTGCGGAAAGTATAGATCCAAGTGTTGCTCCGATTAATAATTTCAATCCGAACTTAGATACAGCTGCACCTTTTTCACTATCAATCCCTTGAACTGTACCTGCAATAATACCAATAGAAGAGAAGTTAGCAAAACTTGTTAAAAATACGGAAACAATCCCTACTGTCTTTTCAGAGAATGTACCTACTAGTGGTTGTAACTCTAACATTGCAACAAATTCATTCGTGATAATTTTTGTCCCCATAATTCCGCCGGCTTGTAATAACTCATTTGGAGAAATCCCCATAAGGAAACCAATTGGATATAAAATATAACCTAATATTTGCTGTAATGTTACACCAGAAAAGATAAAAGAAATAACGGCATTTACTAATTCTAATGACGCGATAAATGCAATAAGCATTGCTGCAACGATTAACGCAATACGTCCACCATCTAATGCTCCATTTCCCATTGCCTCAAAAAAACTCTTCGCTTCAGATACATTTTTTACATCCACTTCATCATTTTCTGCTTTAACATTTACTGGCGCGATAATGGAACCAATGATTAATGCACTAAACATGTTTAATGGAATTGCAACGAGTACATATTCTGCTGGCAGCATTTGCATATATGCACCAATAATGGATGCAGAAACTGAACCCATTGCAGATGCACTGACAATATATAATCTATTATTATTTAAGTGATGAAATTGTGATTTTATCGCAATCAATGCTTCTGATTGACCAAAAAACATACTATTTACTGCATTAAATGATTCCACCTTAGGTAGGCCAGTTATTTTCGATATAAGCCAACCGATGTATTTGATAATAAACGGTAAGATGCGTAAGTATGTTAATACAGACAAAATAGTAGAGAAGAAAATGATAATCAGCAGTACATTAAAGAAGAATACACCTTCTCCTTCAATACCACCAACTACAAAATTCACACCTTCAGTACCATAAGCAATTAACTTATTAAAAATATCAGAAATCCAATTAATGATTGCCTCTCCGATTGGTGTCATAAACATGAACCATGTTGTTAAGACTTGTGCTAGAATCATAATTCCAACACCTATAAAGTTAATGTTTTTGCGATCATTACTCATCAAATAGGCAACAGCTATAACAAATAAAATTGCAACAATCCCCAAAAGAATACCCATCTAATTTCCTCCTTTTTTTCATATAATAAATGTCATTATAATCTTCCCTTTTTTTGCATAGATTAACCGCATTTTATATACTAACATGAAATAGAGTCATTTTTCATCAAAAAACAACATAATTTCAAATAAAAAAGCCACTCCTATGAGTAGCTTTTTTCTCGAAAGAAATGTTTCATTGCGAAAAATACATCTTCTTTACTTCTTAGAACAAATTGTTTAAATTTAGGATGGTTAATATCTTTAAATGCCTGTGTTAATGTGGAGTAACGATTATACTGATTCACTTCACCATAACCAAACATAGACGCATATTCAAGCAATTCATTCACGGCTTCTAATGACCTTCTATTATCAGAAGTTAAATTGTCTCCATCTGAAATGTGGAAAGGGTATATATTATATCTTGATACAGGATATTTCTCTTTTATTAACTCTAGTGCCTTTTTATAAGCAGAGGAACAAATCGTTCCACCACTTTCTCCTTTTGTAAAAAATGCTTCCTCATCTACTACTTTTGCCTCCGTATGATGCGCAATAAATTCGACATCTACTGTCTCGTATTTCTTTCGTAAAAATCGCATTGTCCAAAAGTAAAAACTTCTCGCTACATATTTTTCAAATTGACCCATAGATCCACTCGTATCCATCATCGCAAGAATTACGGCTTTAGATTCAGGCTTAATTACATTATCCCAAGTCTTAAATCGCAAATCATCTGGATATATTGGAGTAAATGAAGGGTTTCCTTCTAATGCATTTCTGCGATAAGATGCTAGCATTGTTCGTTTTTTATCAATATTACCTGTTAAGCCTTTCTTTCTAATATCATTAAATTGGACATCTGTTATTGTTATATTATCTTTCTCTTTTTCTTCTAAATTCGGTAATGCTAATTCTGAAAAAAATGCTTCTTCTAATGTCTCAAAGTCTATCTCTGCTTCATAATAATCGGTGCCTGGTTGATCTCCAGCTTTTTCCCCGGTTCCACCTTTTTGTGGTTTTCCATCTTGTGCAATCACATCACCAACTTTACTTTTGCCATTACCTTGCCCAACATGCTTATTTTTCGATTGGCTATAACGGATTTTATATTCATCTAAAGAGCGGATTGGAATACGTACAATATCCTTACCTCTTGACATGATAATACTCTCTTCACTAATAATATCAGGCAACCTCTTTTTAAGCGCTTCCTTTATTTTATCTTGATGTCGCTTTTGATCGTCAAACCCTTTTCTATGGAGGGACCAATCTTCTTCAGCAATCACAAAATTAAAATCAGTCATCCCAAAACCCTCCTCTGCTTGTATTATTTTATTCTATGCAAGAACCCTAAGAAAGATTAAGTAAACAACCAAAAAAATTAAAATAATTATCAAAAGCGAAAACGCCCGTTTAGAAACGTAGAGACTGGAGAAAATCAACTGAAATAAAGGAATCACGGTGAGCTTGCGAACCGATGATAACTTATTGATTGTTGATTTGCGAAGTCTCCTAGTTTCTGGGTGTTGGAGCTAGCCGCATCAAAAGCACTGCCAGTCGTTTAGAAACGTAGGGACTGGAGAAAATCAACTGAGATAAAGGAATCACGGTGAGCTTGCGAACCGATGATGACTTATACTCGACAGTACAAGTGCGACTATACCTCATGTATCCACATGAGGTAAGTCTTCTATGTCGTAGGGCGATTTTTGAAGTACCATAGTTTCTGACTGGCAGTGCTGGCCGCATCAAAAGC
>JAJUGF010000259.1 GCA_029268495.1 Gracilibacillus sp. | reverse complement strand
TAGCATTTGATCCGACTGGTGGTTTTGCAGAATGGAAGAATAGTAGTATGACAGCAGATTTGCAAGCTGGTGAAAATAAAATACGACTAACAGCAATTGCGCCTAGTGGGGGAGCAAATATTGATCATGTTCGTATTTACATGGATTATGATCAAATATATGAAGCAGAAGATGCTTTTTTAGAAGAAGGTAAAGTAATTATTGATAATAAGCATGCAGGTTTTACTGGAACTGGATTTATTGATTACAACCCAAATACAAAAGGTAGCTTTGTAGAGTGGACTGTTGATGTTCCTATAACTGGAGAATATTCATTAGCATTCCGCTATGCACACGGTGGAACAGATGAACGACCTGCAGAAATTAAAGTAAATGGTACGATAGTGGAAGAAGCATTAGCGTTTGATTCATCAGGTGGATGGGCAAATTGGCAATATACAACAACAAAAGTAACATTGCAAGAAGGACAGAATATTATCCGGGCAACAGGTGCAGGTGCTAGTGGTGGAGCGAATATTGATCACTTACGTATTCATAATCAATTAAATAGTGATGATGATACGGTGATTGATGTGGAAGATAAGGAAATGGAAGAAGTTGCAGGTGGTTTGTTAGTATCCAAAATGAAGCAACTTGGAATTATTGCAGATAAAGCAATTGCAGAGAATGATGAAATGACTAGATTAGCATTTTTCTCTTTAATTAATGATACATTTGGTTTTGTTTATGAAGATTCATTTAAAAATTTATCTACAGATACTAAGGTTTACGAAGTATCCATGGAAGAATGGTATGCCTATGTTCTAAAAGCTACAAAAGCAGAAGAATATGCAGAACATTTAGTTGTAGATGGTAAGATTTCACCTGAAAAACAAATTACAAAGGGAGAAGTCGCAAAAATCATAAAAAATATCACTTCAGATGATGTGGGATTAAGTGGAAGTGAGCATATTACTTATAAAGAAGCAATCGATTTATTAGCGGAATATAAAGCAGCAGACCAGAGTGAACATGCAGAAGTTGTTGGGGTGCATGCAGTTAGCAATAATGTAATGGCAGTCACATTAAATGGAAAGTTTGAGTCATTTGATTACACAGATTTGGATGTGGTCATTCCAACAAGAAGTTGGAGTTTATTATCTCCCGGTTTTGCTAATCTAAGAATTGATAAAGCGGCAAGTGGCATGAATCAATTTGGGCAAACGGTCATTGTTATGCATAGTTTGGATGCATGGAATGACTTTGCTGAAATAGAGCAGGAAATAAAAGAAACAAAATTTTCAGGTGATTTAGACAATGCAATTAATGAAGCTAACAATCTTTTAACATGGCAAATGGATCATGGTGGCTGGACAAAGAATTGGCCACATATATATACAAGACCATGGGACGGGGAAGAGTCTCGTTCGGAATGGGTAAGTGATGATGGAGTGGAATTTGGGACAATTGACAATGATGCAACGATTAGTGAGATTTCTTTCTTAGCACAAATTTATCAAGAAACAAATGATGAAAAATATAAGGAAAGTGTGGAGAAAGGATTAGACTTTTTATTTGATTTACAATATGAAACAGGTGGATTTGCACAAGTATATCCACGTAGAGGCAATTACTCTGATTATGTGACATTTAATGATGAAGCGATGTTAAATGTATTAGAATTATTAGATTTAGTCGCAAAAGAGCGCTATCCATTTAATGATGGAATGATAAGCGCAGCATATCAAGTGAAAGCAGAAGTTGCGATTGATTTGGCTGTTGAATACATTTTAAATGCTCAAATTGAAGTCGATGGAGAATTAACAGCATGGTGTGCACAACATGACCCTTATACGTATGAAGCAAGGGGTGCAAGAAGTTATGAGCATCCATCCATTTCAGGACAAGAATCTATTGGGATTATTCGTTATTTAATGTCACGACCACAAACAGAAGCGATTAATCAAGCGGTAACTGCAGCATTGACGTGGTTAGATGCTGTGAAATTAGAGAATACTCGCTATATTAGTGGAGATCCGAACAATGAATATTTTGTAGAAGACTCCAATTCGACAGCGTGGTATCGTTTTTATGAAATCGGAACAAATTTACCAATTTTCTCCGGTCGTGATGGCGTAATCAAACATAATATCTTAGAGATTGAAGAAGAACGTCGAAATGGTTATTCATGGGGAGGACATTGGGGTACACAGCTATTAGCAATTGCAAAGTCCACTGGAAATTACACAAACAAAGTATATGTAAAAATAGCAGGAGAATCTTCGGTCGATGAAGATGGAAGAACATTACAAGCAGAGAAAGTATACAAACTGGAGGGACAAATAAAACAGATGGAAGCAATTGATAGTAAAATTATCGTAGCGAAAGACGGTACAGGTGATTATACAACAGTTCAAGCTGCAGTGGATGCAGTACCAGTCAACAATTCATCGCAAGTGACTATTTACGTGAAAGATGGAGTGTATAAAGAAGTTGTTACCATTCCTAATAATAAACCACATATTCATCTATTAGGAGAAAGTATGGAAGGAACCATTCTAACTTATGATAACTATGCAGGAAGAGATAATGGTGTTGGTGGCACATTAGGAACAAGTGGTAGTGCGAGTGTCTATTTACGAGCAGATGATTTACGCATAGAAAATATGACGATAGAGAATAGCTTCGATGAAACGATGGAAACAGAAGGAAAGCAGGCTGTAGCAGCCTATGCTAGTGGAGACAGACAATACTACAAGAATGTGAGCTTCATTGGAAATCAAGACACATTGTATACACATTCAGGTAGTCAATATTTCTACAAAGTATATATTGAGGGCGATGTAGACTTTATCTTTGGAGCAGCTCGAGTCGTTATAGAAGAATCGATTATACATTCATATGATAGAGGTTCAGACTCCAATAATGGATATGTAACGGCTGCAAGTACATTATTGTCAGACGAATACGGTATGCTTATCTTAAATAGTAAACTAACAAGTGATGCAAAAGACAAGACAGTATATTTAGGTAGACCATGGCCAGCTGGTGGGAATCCAAATGCTCGTGGTAGTGTTGTCTATATGTATAGTGAGTTAGGTCCCCATATTAAAGATGAAGGTTGGACATCAATGAGTGGCTTAAGCCCAGAAGATGCAAGATTATTTGAGTACAAAAATACAGGACCAGGTGCAGTTATAAATGATTCACGCCGTCAATTAACTGATGAAGAAGCAAAAAACTGGACAGTAGAAAATGTATTAAAGGGATGGGATGCCCAAAGTTTAAATGAGGATGATGAAGAGAATCCAGGTGAAG
>JAJUGF010000258.1 GCA_029268495.1 Gracilibacillus sp. | reverse complement strand
TAATTCTTTAATTGTCTCACGGTCTCCTTTATGCAATAAATCTACTATTCTACTACCAACAACTACTCCATCACAATATGCCGTTAGATTCTGTACATGCTCTGGCGTAGAAACACCAAACCCTGCTAAAACAGGCACATTACATTGGGCTTTTAATGCTTGCAAATGTTCACTTAAATTTTCTTTAAAGGATGTTCTAGCTCCAGTTGTCCCTGTTACTGTAACAGCATATAGAAATCCTTCTGTTCGCTTCGCAATTTCTGTTAGACGATCTTTTGTACTTGTTAATGCTGCAAGCCGAATTAATGCAATATCATACTTTTCTAAATGTGGTGTCAATAATGTTTCTTCTTCTAAAGGCACATCTGGAATAATTAATCCATCTACACCTGCTTCATCACAAGCTTCTGCAAATTGTTCTACACCAAATGCATGAATTGGATTAATATATGTCATTAGTACAATTGGAATATTCCGTTCAGACTTTGATTCTTTTAATGTTGCTAATACTTTACGTAAAGTCACACCATTTTCTAATGCACGAAGTCCTGCTTCTTGGATTGTCGGTCCATCTGCGACAGGATCAGAAAAAGCTATCCCTAATTCTACAACTGTCGCCCCTGCTTCTTCTAAAAATGTAAGCTGGTCATCAAGCTGATCTAATCCGCCATCACCTGCCATGATATATGGAACAAATGCTTTATGCCCTCTTTCTTCTACTGCTTGGAATGCTTGTGCAATTTTATGTTTACCCATTTATTTCACCCCCAAGTGCAGCACGAACTGTTTCCACATCTTTATCGCCACGGCCTGATAAGCAGACAACCATCACTTCATCTTCTGACATTTCTTTTGCAAGCTTTGCAGCATATGCAATAGCATGTGAACTTTCAAGTGCCGGTATAATACCTTCTGTTCGTGATAATTCTTGCAGTCCTTCTAATGCTTCTTCATCTGTAATATGCACATAATTCACACGCCCGATATCTCTTAAGTGACTATGTTCAGGTCCTACTCCAGGGTAATCTAAACCTGCTGAAATAGAATGTGCTTCTTGAATTTGTCCATGATCATCTTGAAGTAAATAGGTCATCGTACCATGGAGAATTCCTTTTTTACCATAGGATAATGTTACCGCATGTTTGTCTGTATCTACTCCAGCACCACCTGCTTCCACACCATATAATTTCACATCATCATCTTCAATGAATGGATAGAACATCCCCATTGAGTTACTTCCTCCACCAATACATGCAACAACTGCATCTGGTAGTCTATTTTCTTTATCACGCAATTGTTTTTTCGTTTCTGTACCAATCATACTTTGGAAATCTCGAACAATTTGCGGAAATGGGTGTGGACCAACTACAGAACCGATAATATAATGCGTATCTTCTACATTACTTACCCAATAACGTAACGCCTCATTTACAGCATCTTTTAATGTTCCACTACCTTGATCCACGCTCTCTACACGTGCGCCAAGTAATTCCATTCTAAATACATTCAATTTCTGGCGACGCACATCTTCTTTACCCATAAAAATGACACACTCTAATCCAAGTAATGCACAAACTGTTGCTGTTGCCACACCGTGCTGACCCGCTCCAGTTTCAGCAACCACTTTCTTTTTGCCCATACGCAATGTAAGTAATGCTTGCCCTAGTGCATTATTAATTTTGTGCGCACCAGTATGATTTAAGTCTTCACGCTTTAAATAAATTTTTGGACCACCTAATTTCTTTGAAAAACGCTCCGCATAGTATAATGGCGTTTCTCTCCCTACATATTCTTTTAAATAATAATCAAATTCATCTAAAAATGCTTGATCCGCAATTGCTTCTTTATAAGCTTTTTCTAACTCTAACACTGCTGGCATTAATGTTTCAGGGACAAAGCGTCCACCAAAATCACCAAAATGTCCCGTTTGATTTGGAGCGTTATATTTTCCCATTTGTCTCACCTTTCTTTGCAGCTAATAAAAATGCTCGTATTTTATCTGTGTCTTTTACACCGTTTGTTTCTACACCACTTGATACGTCTACTCCAATTGGTTTCACTTCATTAATCGCTTCTGCTACATTCTCTACAGTAAGCCCACCTGCTAAAATCATTTTGTCTTTAAGGAATGCTTGATTTTTTACTAATGACCAATCAAATGTCGTACCATTACCACCTCTGTATTTACCGTGAGGGCTATCAAGCAAATAATAATCACATGGATAACCTTTTACTTTTTCCACGTCTTCCACACTTGCTACCGAAAAAGCCTTAATGATAGGTAGAGACAATTGTGCACAAAAATCTGGAGTCTCATCTCCATGTAATTGGATATAATCTAACCCTACTTCTTCTGCTATTTCTTCTATCACTTCTTTTTTTTCATTTACGAACACGCCAACTTTTTTAACATTTGGTGGAATGATAGATGCCAATTCTTTTGCTTTCTCTAGTGTAATTCTTCGCTTACTTTTGGCAAATACCAATCCAATAAAGTCCGCACCTGCATCCACCGCTGTTAAAACGGAAAGTGTGTCCATTAATCCACATATTTTTACTTTTACCATTACATTACTCTCCTAACAGAATGCGTAAATCATCAAACGTACTTTTCACATCTCTAGAGCGCATCATTGTTTCACCTACTAAGATTGCCCTTGCTCCTGCACGTGCTACACGCTCGACATCTTCTTTCACCTTTATCCCACTTTCACTTACTAATAGTGTAGTTGTTGGATCAATTAATTTTGCCAAGCGTTCTGTTACTGCTAAGTCTACTTCAAATGTCTTTAAATCACGATTGTTTACACCGATGATCTTAGCACCAATTCTTTTTGCTACTTCTAATTCCTCTTCATTATGCACTTCGAATAAAATCTCTAATCCTTTATTTGTTGCATAATTATATAATGCCTGTAATCTAGATTCAGGTAATGCAGCAGCGATTAATAAAATAAGGTTTGCACCAGCGTCATAAGCTCTGTCAATTTGAACTTCATCTATGATAAAATCTTTATTCAACAAAGGAATATCTACTACCTCTCTTACTGCAAGCATATCTTCTATCGTCCCTTTGAAAAATGGCTGATCTGTTAAGACAGAAATCGCACTAGCTCCACTTTCTTCATATAGCGCGCCTTGCTCAGCTGGTTCCACACCATCATTAATGACTCCTTTGGATGGGGATGCTCGTTTCATCTCAGCAATAATATTCATTCTATTTGATTGCATACATGTCTCATACAATGAGTGATGTACACGTTTTGCTTGAATCGAACCAGATTGATACGTTTCTTTTAACTTTGCTACTTCTTTTTTCTTTTCCGCAATAATC
>JAJUGF010000257.1 GCA_029268495.1 Gracilibacillus sp. | reverse complement strand
TATGCAGAAAGTGGCTTTCCGCAATTAGGAGAATTGATTGTAAAAGTACTTGCAGGATTGTGGGTAATTATTTCAATGGAAATGATTCTCGTGAAAACAGCTAAACAAAAACAAGCAAAAAGTTTTTGGATTCAATTAATCATTGCATTACTTATTGCAGTTGTATTAGGATTCTTCCGTTTAAGTATGTAATCTGGATTGAGAAATAAAACGAAATGACACATGATAGAAAACACGCATTCGCCATAATATGAGCAAATGCGTGTTTTTCTCGTGTGTTTTTTTTTAGTGTTGTTGCATAGAGTAGTAAGAGCAACTAGGCTATGGAAGGTATGGTGATTGGTATGTGCGGGATTGTTGGTTGGATAGATTTTACACGAAGAATTGATCAACAAATGGATGATGTAGAAGCAATGACGAAATCCTTACATCATCGTGGGCCTGATGAAACAGGATATTGGCAATCAGAACATGTTTGCCTTGGTCATAAACGATTAGTTGTTGTTGATCCTGTAGGTGGTAAACAACCGATGATAAAGGAAAAGAATACATCAAAGTATGTGCTTGTATATAATGGCGAGTTATACAATACAGAAGATATTCGAAAAGAATTGCTAAGGAAAGGGTGGACATTCGATTCCCATTCTGATACAGAAGTCTTGTTGAAAAGTTACATGGAATGGGGAGAAGCGCATGTCGACAAATTAAATGGCATTTTTTCATTTGTGATATGGGATGAACAAAAACAACAACTATTTATTGCTCGTGACCGTTTAGGTGTGAAACCATTATTTTATCGTATGCATCAAAATGGCCTGCTATTTGCTTCTGAAATAAAGGGTATACTTGCACATAAAGAGGTAGAACCTGTACTCACTAGTGAGGGATTGTCAGAATTATTGGCACTTGGCCCATCTAGAACACCAGGTAATGGGGTGTTTGATCAAATTCATGAACTAAGAGCAGGTCATGTTGCTATATTTAATCGACATGGTTGGAACATTAAGCGGTATTGGAATGTGAAAAGTGAAAGACATACGGATTCCATCGAAGAAACAGCAGAGAGAATAAGAAGCTTATTAATAGATGCAGTAGAGAGGCAATTAGTCTCAGATGTTCCGCTAGGTACGTTTTTGTCTGGTGGAGTCGACTCTAGTGCTATTACAGCAATAGCCGCAAATTACTTCAAAGAAAAGAATCAAGGACAATTAAATACTTTTTCGATTGATTACGTGGATAATGCATTATTTTTTCAGAAATCAGCTTTTCAACCAGAGCAGGATAAGACATACATTGAAAAAATGGTAGAAACATTTAAGACAAATCATCACTATTTAGAAATGGATCATGACTCACTTGTGCATTTATTGAAGGATGCTGTTAAATATAGAGATTTGCCAGGCATGGCAGATGTCGACTCTTCTTTATTGTGGTTTTGTAAAGAAACGAAAAAACGTGTAACTGTAGCGTTGTCAGGAGAGTGTGCAGATGAAATATTTGGAGGTTATCCATGGTTTTATAGAAAAGAAGATTTAGAAAGAGAAGGCTTCCCGTGGATTCGTTCACAAGAAGTTCGAAAACAATTATTACGAGAAGATATGAAAAGTAAACTACCATTACAAGAATATTTATTAGCTAAATATTTGGATACAATTAATGAAACACCACTCTTTGATGGAGAAAATCAAGAAGATAGTTTTAGAAGACAAATGTTCTATTTAAATATGCATTGGTTTATGCCAACATTGTTGGACAGAAAAGACCGCATGAGTATGGGGGCAAGCTTTGAAGCGAGGGTACCATTCAGTGATCACAATTTAGTAGAATATGTTTGGAATATTCCTTGGGAAATAAAAACATATGGAAATAGAGAAAAAGGTATTTTACGTAAAGCATTGGAAGGAATTTTACCTAAGGAAGTGCTTTATCGTAAAAAAAGTCCATATCCGAAAACACATCACCCGAGTTATACAGAAGCAGTTGTAGCTTGGATGGAAGAAATACTAGCAGACAAATCTTCCCCATTATTTGAAATATTAGATTGGCATCAAGTCAAACAACTTGTGAATGATAGAGCAACAAATATTCAAGCACCATGGTTTGGCCAATTAATGACAGGCCCACAACTATTAGCACATTTAGCACAAATGGATTATTGGTTAAGAACATATCAAATTAAAATAAAGCTATAAAATCGATAGACCGAGTCGCCAGATGATGTAAGAAAGTAGAGTGAATATCGATGAAAAAAGTGGCTGTGATTTGCTTATGTATTATCATATTCTTTTTTGTTTCACCTGCATTTGGTAAGGATGAGTTAGGATATATTATATGGCATCATCATATGTATGAAGTATCAGATGAAAGAATAACAGTCGAAGATATTGAGCATGAGGTTGGATTTATCGAATCGAATCAGGATTCGAATATATATCCAATAGGGACGATTCTGTATAAAGTAAAAGGAATAGATGAGCATGAGGAATTAGCGATTTCAGATGAATCCTATTATCGTAAAGCACATTACGTAAAAGATGTCGCACAGACAAGTGATTCTATTTTTTATATTATCATGCCATATATTTTTTTGTTTGTGCTTATTTGTTTATATGTGGTGAGAGAAGAATATAAGCACATATTACTTTCCTCAACAAGAGATGATTAATGATATCGGATAAATGAGCCTCTTCTTTGTCTAGTTATTGACATTTCCATCGAGTCTAGGATAATGGAAGATGACTAAGGATAAAGAAGGGGACATTTTATGAATCAGTATAAAAAAATAGGTATTGCTTTATTCATTGTATCGATATTATCGATTCCAAGTATACATATACATGCAGAGACAACTCATGATAACATGTATTACATTCTTGTCGACCGCTATGTGAACGGGGATAGTGCCAATGATATCACGATTGATATTGATGATGCGACAAGTTATCATGGGGGTGATATTAAAGGTGTCATAGATAAAGTACAAGAATTAAAGCAATTAGGGATAACGAGTATTAATTTAAGTCCAATTATGGAAGCAGAATCTTATCACGGATTTGATACAATGCAATATGACAAGATGGATGAGCAGTTTGGTAATGTCACGGATTTAAAACAATTGGTAGATGAAGCACATGAGTTAGAGATGAAAGTCATTTTAGACATTTCATTAGCATATGTACATCCAGATCATCCATACCATGATGATGAGGAGATTTCATTATTTGGTACAACAGTAAGTAGTCTAAGAACAACAGAAGAAGCAAAAGATCATGTGATTCAATCAATGCAGTATTGGATAGATCATGCAGGAGTAGATGGATTTCATGTATATATCAATGAGCAACAGCAAGCATTATTTGAAAGTATT
>JAJUGF010000256.1 GCA_029268495.1 Gracilibacillus sp. | reverse complement strand
TACGTATATTTCCACAAAATCCCCATCATTTAAAATGTCACGGACTTGCTCTCTGTCTTCTTTATATGGAGAGATAAATGCAGTTAGTGTTAAAAGTCCAGCGTCACTCATTAATTTTGCAACTTCTCCAATTCTGCGGATGTTTTCTTTACGGTCATCCTGGCTAAATCCTAAATTATTATTTAATCCATGACGGATATTGTCTCCATCTAATCGATATGTTCGGACGTCTTTTTGAAATAAAGCTTTCTCTAATTCCACTGTGATTGTAGACTTACCTGAACCAGACAATCCAGTGAACCATAACACAGGGCTTTTGTGCCCATTTAATTTCGTGCGATCTTGTTTGGTTACAACAGAGTCATGCCAAACAATGTTTGTTGCTTTTGTCATTCACCTGCACCTCTTTGTAATCCTCTAATTAATATTTCTGCAACCTCTGGACGAGAGAATTGACGTGGCAATGCCTCACCATTGCGTAATTTCTCACGTACTTTCGTTCCACTTAAATGTACATGCTCTGTTTTATCATGTGGACACGTTTTTTGCGAAGCCATGTTCTCGCATTTGTTGCAATAAAATGCATGTTCAAATTTAAATATAGTAATACCTAACTCTTCTTCGTATTTAGAAATAAGCTCTTGTGCCTCGTATGTGCCATAAAAATCGCCTACACCTGCATGGTCACGGCCAACGATAAAGTGTGTACACCCATAATTTTTGCGGACAATCGCATGTAGAATGGATTCACGTGGCCCTGCATAACGCATTGCAGCAGGATAAATCACAAGTCTAGTTCTATTCTCAGGAAAATAGTGTTTCAATATTGCTTGGTAGCTCTCCATACGAATATCTGCAGGGATATCATCTGATTTTGTTTCCCCAACTAATGGATTTAGTAATAGTCCATCAACAGATTCTAGTGCGCACTTTTGAATATATTCATGTGCGCGATGGACAGGATTTCTTGTCTGGAATCCAACAATTGTTTTCCAACCTAAGTCTTGGAATAATTGTCGTGTTTCAATCGGATCTAAATAAAATTTCTCGAATCCTTGGTGCGATGGACGATTAACCAATTGTATCGGACCTGCTAAATAAATGTCGCCTTTTTCATACAATTTCTTCACACCAGGGTGGCTATCATCTGTAGTACCATAGACATATTGTGCTTCTTTGTGCTTATCATAACGATATTTCTCTTGTAAATCTAAAATGCCGTAAAGAATACCATCTTGACCGTATAATGCGATAGGTTGGCCAATTGTTAACGCATCTGCTTGCACTTCTGTAACACTAAGTGTGATTGGTATACTCCACACAGTGCCGTCAGCAAGATGGACATTCTCGACAACTTCTTTATAATCTTTTTCGCCGAGGAAGCCTGTTAATGGACTAAACCCACCAATTGCAATTAATTCTAAGTCTGAAACACCCCATGCATCAATGGTAAGGGATGGATAATTCTTTGCTTGTGCTAGAGCTTTTTCTCTTTGCTCTCCTTTTAATTCTCGGTTTACTAATTCTCCACCATGTGCGACAATTGTCTCTATTTTTTGATCCGTGATAACAGACATTATAAAACTCCTTTCGTTTCTCTATGGAAATTGCGACCATCATAAACTGCATCTACATAACCTTTACGAACAACGAAATCACCAAACTTTTCATTTGCTTCTCTTTCATTAGCATATGCATGAATGATTTCTTGTAATGTTGCAAGTATCTCATCTTCTCCAATATTTTCGCGATATAATTGATTTAACCGATCACCAATGAAGCTTCCGCCTAAATACAAATTATATTTGCCTGGTGCTTTACCGATAAAGGCAATCTCAGCAAGAGCTGGACGAGCACAGCCATTTGGACAACCAGACATACGTATGACAATTTCCTCTTCACGAATGCCTTCTTGAATTAGAATTTCATCGAGTTTATCGATTAAAGAAGGGAGGTATCGTTCAGATTCAGCCATCGCTAGTCCACATGTAGGTAATGCCACACATGCGATCGAATTTCTTCTAAGCCCGGAATAGTGTTTACCGTCAGTTAATCCATAGATATCAATAATTTCTTGAATTTTCTTTTTCTTTTGTGTCGTGACATTTGCGATGACTAAATTCTGATTTGGTGTGAGACGGAAATCCCCTGTGTGAATAGAAGCAATCTCGCGTAATGCAGTCATTAACTTGTATTCTTCCGTGTCTTTTACTCTTCCGTTCTCTACATATAATGTGAAGTGCCATCTGTTTCCACCTTTGATCCAACCATAGCGATCTCCATTATGGTCAAAGTGATATGGTTTCGCATCATCTAAAGCAAATCCTAGTCTATTTGCTAATTCTTCTTTGAACCAATCTAATCCATACCGGTCAATCGTATATTTGAATCGAGCATTTTTACGATCAGATCTGTTTCCGTAATCACGTTGAATTGTGACAACTTTTTCTGCAACTTGAATGACGTCTTCTTTTTTGCAATAACCCGCAAGTTTAGCTAATTGTGGATACGTGTTGGTATTCCCGTGTGTGGAACCCATACCTCCACCGACTACGACATTAAACCCAATTACTTCATTATTTTCGATGATTGCAATAAAACCTAAATCCTGTGAAAATACATCAATATCATTGGAAGGTGGTGCCGCAATCCCTATTTTGAATTTTCTTGGTAAATATGTTTTTCCGTAAATAGGTTCATCTTCTACTTTAGAATCAACGATTTTCTCTCTGTCTAACCAAATCTCGTGATAAGCGCCTGTTTTTGGTGATAAATAATCACTGATTTTTTGTGCCCAGTCTTGTATTTCTTGATGCACGTCCGATTGATATGGATTTGGGTTACACATCACATTTCGATTTACATCCCCGCAAGCAGCGATAGTTGTCATTGCTTCTTCATTAATTGTTTTGATGGTTTCTTTTAAATTCCATTTCAAAATACCGTGAAGTTGGAATGCTTGGCGTGTCGTTAATTTTATTGTATGATCACCGTACTTTTGTGATAACTGATCAACACTTAGCCATTGTTTTGGTGTAGCAACCCCACCTGGAATTGCTACACGTAACATAAAAGCATAGGCGGGTTCTAGCTTTTGTTTTCTACGTTCCTCACGAATATCACGGTCATCTTGTTGATAACTACCATGGAATTTTAATAGTTTTGTATCGTCATCTGAGATGGCTGCTGTAATTGGGTCATTTAATCCTTCTTTAATCGTTCCTCGTAAAAAACGACTATCTTCTTTGAGTTGTTCGATTGGATCTAATTTTTGCTCCTTATTCGACATTTCTATATCCCCCTCATCAATACACGTCTCGTTGGTATCGTTTCTGTTGTTTTAATTGATTTACATATGCTTCTGCATCTTCT
>JAJUGF010000255.1 GCA_029268495.1 Gracilibacillus sp. | reverse complement strand
GAAAAGAAGTATTGAAATAGGTAAAGGTACGTTAGATATTCACAGTTTGTGGAACCAAGGTGAAAAAAGCGGTGTGAAATGGTATGTAATCGAACAAGAACAATTTGATGGAGATCCATTAGTTAGTGCAAAAGAAAATGTCGTGAAATTAAAACAACTAATTCATAATTAAATAATAGATGACAAAAATATGATTAGAGGCATTTGCTTCTGATCATTTTTTTGTATAATAGTTTAGTGTAGGATAGAAAAGAAGAAAAAAATCAAGGGAAATACCATTATAACAATGCAAACGATTGCCCAAAGACAAATATGTTAAATTTTATAGTTGATTAATATTTTTAAATGTTCTAAAATTGAATTTGCGCAAACGATTGTATAAATAAATGTTAATTATAAAGTGAGGGGTAAATATGAAGAAATTTATGTCTTTTGACTTCTGGCAGAAGTTAGGGAAAGCGCTCTTAGTAGTTGTAGCGGTTATGCCTGCTGCGGGTATTATGATTTCATTAGGTAAACTTGTAGCAATGTCAGGTGATGATATCACTTTATTACTTAGTATCGGTAGAGTGATGGAAGAGCTTGGATGGGCAATTATCGGGAATCTGCATGTATTATTTGCTGTAGCGATAGGTGGTTCTTGGGCAAAAGAACGTGCTGGCGGTGCATTCGCTGCATTGTTAGCGTTTATTTTAATTAACCGTGTCACTGGAGCTATTTTTGGTGTCACTGGAGATATGGTCAGTGATGCAAGTGCAACAACACAATCTTTATTAGGTAGTGAATTAATTGTTGCAGATTATTTTACAATGATATTAGGTGCACCTGCACTTAATATGGGTGTGTTTGTTGGAATCATCTCTGGTTTCGTTGGAGCAAATGTATTTAATAAATATTATAATTATTCAAAATTACCACAAGCACTCGCATTCTTTAATGGAAAGCGCTTTGTTCCATTTGTTGTTATTCTGTGGTCTGTTATTATTGCTTTGGTGCTATCATTTGTATGGCCTTTCATTCAAGGATTATTAAATGATTTTGGTAAATGGATTGCTACTTCTAAGGATTCTGCGCCATTTATTGCACCATTTGTATTTGGTACTTTAGAACGTTTAATGTTACCTTTCGGATTGCATCATATGTTAACAGTGCCGATCAACTATACAGAATTAGGTGGCACCTATCAAATTTTAACTGGAAGTAATGCTGGTGATATTGTTGCAGGACAAGATCCATTATGGTTAGCGTGGATATCAGATTTAAATAATTTATTAGCTGCAGGAGACATGAATGCGTATAATCAATTATTAAGCGATGTGACACCTGCACGTTTCAAAATGGGACAGATGATTTTAGGGTCAGCAGGTTTAATTGGTGCTGCATTAGCAATGTATCGTAATGTAGACAAAGACAAAAAGACAAAGTATAAATCGATGTTCTTATCTGCAGGATTAGCTGTCTTTTTAACAGGGGTAACAGAACCGATTGAATTTATGTTTATGTTTGCTGCACCATTATTGTATGTTGTTTATGCTATTTTGGCAGGTCTAAGCTTTGCTGTAGCAGATTTAGTCCATTTACGTATTCACTCATTTGGTAATATTGAATTCTTGACAAGATTACCGATGACAATTAATGCAGGGTTGTTACAAGATGTGATTAATTATGTGATTGTCTGTGTCATTTTCTTTGGCTTGAATTATGTTGTCTTTAACTTTATGATAAAGAAAATGAACTTACCAACACCAGGTCGTAAAGGTAATTATACAGATGACGAATCAGTTCATGACGATACTGTGAATGAAGGAACAAAAGAAGCGAAAGATACAAATAGTGTAGCTGCAAAAATTGTTGATTTATTAGGTGGAAAAGAAAATATAGAAGATGTTGATGCATGTATGACAAGATTGCGTGTAACTGTAAATAATATAGAACAAGTGAAAAGTGAAGCGGAATGGAAGAAAACAGGTGCGCTTGGATTGGTGTTAAAAGATCGAGGTGTACAAGCAATATACGGACCGAAAGCGGATGTTATGAAATCAGAAGTACAAGATTATTTGGAGGATTAATATGCGTCTACTTACGCTTAATTGTCATTCTTGGCAAGAAGAGAATCAGTTAGAAAAAATCGAGTATTTAGCAAAAGTAATTGCAGATCACCAATATGATGTCATTGCATTACAAGAGGTAAGTCAAACGGAAATGTCACCTATTGTGTATGATAATGTGAAACAAGATAATTATGGACACGTGTTAGTGGAGAGAGTAAATCATTTAAGTAAGGAAAAGTATGTGTTGAAATGGACGCCATCCCATCGTGCATATGATGTGTATGAAGAAGGTGTGGCTATTCTAACAAAGCATCAGATTGAAGATGTAGAGACAACGATTCTGTCTAAATCAGATAACTTTGACTTTTGGAAGACAAGAGCATCTTTAGTTGTTGATATTCTGATAGATAATGAGAGAATAACATTTGTCTCCTGTCATATTGGTTGGTGGGAAGATGAGGAAGAACCGAGTCAATTCCAAATAGATAATCTCTTGCCAATTACCTCAAGAAAGCATCCAGTGTTTTTAATGGGAGATTTCAATAGTGAAGCAAGCGTACGTGAAGAAGGGTATGACTATTTGTTAGCTAATGATATGTACGATACATTTGAATTAGCTGTGGAAAAAGACAGTGGAATTACTGTGCCAGGAAGTATCGCGGGTTGGGAAGCAAGTAAAAAATCAAAACGAATTGATTATATTTTTACCAATCAACCAATCAAAGTTCAGTCATCTAAAGTTATTTTTAATGAAGAGAACCATATGGTTATATCAGATCATTATGGGGTAGAGATAACTATATGATGAAGTAGAAAGGGGTTATTACATGTTAAAGAATATTTTTAAGAAAAAAGAGATAAATAATGCACTTGTTTCACCAATGTCCGGAAGTGTGGTTCCGTTAGAAGAAGTGCCAGATCAAGTCTTCTCGCAGAAAATGATGGGTGATGGTATTGCGATAGAACCAACAGATGAGACAGTCCTATCTCCAATTGATGGAGAAGTAGTAGATGTATTTAAAACAAAGCATGCAATTAATATGCGTGCAGATAATGGGGCAGAGATTCTTATTCATATGGGACTTGAAACGGTTCAATTACAAGGAGAAGGTTTTGATATTCTTGTGTCGAATGACCAAAAGGTAAAAGCTGGTGATCCGATAGCAAAAATGAATATCCACTCGATTATTGAAAAAGGATGTCAAGCAGTAACCCCAATTATCTTGTTAAATGGTGACGAGTATAAAATAAGTAATCGAACAACTGAAAAACATGTAACGGCAGGAAATGACCAATTGTTTCAAATTAACAAGAAATAACATTCGTTTTATATCAAAAAACTATTCG
>JAJUGF010000254.1 GCA_029268495.1 Gracilibacillus sp. | reverse complement strand
CCATTCGGCAGCTTTCTTAATGATATCTCGTCACATCCACTTGATCTAATATCATATCATTTAGTCTATTTTGAACAGCTAGTTGAAATCTGTGTAACTGTTCCTTTTGTTGTGCATTTGCACTTTTCATTACTCTATCAATACTTTGAGATAATTTTTCCAATTCTAACTGAGCATTCCAATAATCTTCATTCATCATAAAACCACTTCTATTCGATTGTTCTAATTGTTCTTCTGCTTGTTGGACAATATGCTGTCCTTCGATCAATAAATTTTCAATGGAGTCTCTTGTTGTCATCATGATCACCTCATGTATAGTGTGGACTATCCATTGAAATTCATACACAAATAAAACATTCTTTGCTACAATACAATAGGTATGTTAACTATTTTAAATTATATTTTATCGCAACTTATATCATAGTATACGAATTCAAAATAAAGGGAGTGTATATTTTTTGCAATCGATTATACAATATTCGCATCAATTATTAGCAGAAATCATTCAACAAGGAGATATCGTCATTGATGCCACATGTGGTAATGGGCATGATACGGTTTTTCTTAGTAAAAAAGTCAAAGAATCAGGTAAAGTGTACGCTTTCGATATCCAAGAACAAGCAATCAAAAATACAAAAAAGAAGTTAGATGATGCTTCCATCACTAATGTTTCTTTAATACATGACGGCCACGAACATGTAAAAGCGTATATTTCTGAACACTCTATTGCTGGTGCAATATTTAATTTAGGTTATTTACCCAAAGGCGATCATCATATTATTACAACACCATCTAGTACATTAGCTGCTATCGAGTCGATTCTTCCTTTATTAAAAGTTCGCGGTCGTTTAGTTTTAGTGATTTATCATGGACATGAAGGTGGAAAAGATGAGAAGAACGCCGTTATCGATTATTGTGCACAACTAAATCAAAAATATTTTCAAGTGTTGCAATATCAATTCATTAACCAAGTCAATGAGCCACCATTTATTATAGCAATTGAAAAAGTCAACAAGCTCGAATAGACGCGCTTGTTGACTTTTAATTAGTATCTGCCTGATAGTCGATTATATAATTTAATATTCCAATGAAAGAACTGTGATTTTCTTCCACTAGCACGTAATAATCGCTTACTTATTTTTACCGCTTGTTCCATTTTTCCCACTTTAGGATCTGCTAAGTATAAACCGACCAAGCCATGTTGTACCATTTCGTGAAAAGGCCTATCAGGTAATTCTTGTATATGTTCATTTGTTTTATTCACAAAATAAGTCAATCGTTCTTCTAATTCTCGTTCATCTTTGTAATAATTACAAAAGTTCAAATCCCCTTCAAGCCTGTCTTCCTCTTGATCAATAAAATAATCAAGCATAATATGTAGTCCTTGCATATATGGGAAGTAACTTGTATGTATTTTTTTTGCTAAATTTTCTGTAATTTCATGCTGTAATCCATAAGAAATCAGATAAAATATCCCCAATGTGGAGCCAGTACATGCAGAAAATTCATACCAACTTAACATTGGCCACTTTTCTTTATATGTATAAAACCAATTCTCTAATCGCGGTATTCTTTCATCATGACAGACATGTTTATGTACTTGTAAATCACTATACAATTCTTCCAGTTCTAATAAAAACGGCTGAATTACATTGAAATGACGGACTTGCTTCACAATTTTTTGACATGTTCTTACTAAATCTTTTAAGTAATCATCATCATCTTGGTCTTCTCTTAATGCATAATAATTTGGAATAGGTGCATCTTCTATGAAGCAATCTCGCATCGATTGATGGAGTAAACGAAAATCATCTGGATCTAATGACGTACTTCTATCACATAAATTATCTAAATAGTCACTTATTGTTTGATATGCAACAATAAATGTGATTGCTTCTTTCCAATATGGACCTGCTAGTACACTATATACACTACCACCTTGACAGTGAAATTTCTTATCTTGAATGCTTGCTAACGCTTGTGTTCGTAATTCTTTATTTGGTATCTTATTTGCACGGTTTGTCCAATACGCTAATTCTTTGTTTACTTGTGGAAATATTTTTTGATATACCTGTTTCATTAAAATAGGTGCTTTTGTTGGGACTCTTTTTACCAACATTATTCCCTCACTTTTATCATATTCTTTCCTTCCATATTATGATAACATATTATTAATCATTTCGCAGGAGGTAGCTTATGATTTTAGAATATAACGGGAAAACACCAGTCATTAATCAAAAAGCATTTATTGCACCAGATGCTGTCATTTCAGGGGATGTGACGATAGGTGCTTATACGTCTGTATGGTTTAAAACAGTGATACGTGGCGATGTGGCTCCAGTTCGAATTGGAGCATACAGTAATATACAAGACCTTTCTTTGCTACACCAAAGTCCTGAACATCCATTAATTATTGAGGACTATGTAACGATTGGACATCAAGTTACATTGCATTCTTCTATTATTCATCAACATGCGTTGATTGGAATGGGTTCCATCATTTTAGACGGCGCTGAAATTGGAGAAGGAGCTTTTATTGGAGCTGGTAGTCTTATACCAAAAGGAAAAGTAATTCCAGCCAATTCTCTTGCTTTCGGAAGACCGGCTAAAGTAATTCGAAAATTAACCGATATAGATACTAACGAGATGATGCGGATTCAAAAAGAATATGTAGAAAAAGGTATTCATTACAAAAAACAACTCGCTCGTCTTAATCAAAATAATATATAGCTTTTTTCAAAATAATTGCTTTGTATGGATTGACTAACTAGTGTTTCTGTCACCATATTTCAAAGCAATTCGCTTTATATATGTATGGAGGAAAATCATGTACATTTCTCTTTTTATTGCATCTACTATTATGTTTGCTTTGTTACTTTTTTATTATCACAAAGCAACCAAAAAAATATTACAATACATGTCGATTATTTATCTTTTTTTATTTGGTATGACAAGTGTCGGGCTAGGGAGTTATTTTATTTATTCCATCGATTTTACATGGATATACGCTGCAGATACACATTCCTATACCTCCACCAGACAGTCAACCACATCAAGAATTGTAACTACAAAGGTGCCGAGAGCTATGCAACTTACCGCGCCAATTGTAAGACAATTCCCAGAATTACCACGTGGTTGTGAGGTTACTTCTCTTTCCATGCTATTACAGTACCATGGAGTCGACACAAATAAAATGACCTTAGCAAATGAAATAAAAAAAAATTCCACACCATATGAACTGATTGATGGCAAAGTACACTTCGGGGATCCAAACAAGGGATTTGTTGGCAATATGTATACATTTGATGAGCCGGGATTAGGTGTATACCACAAACCTATTTTTGAATTAGCTTCAGACTATGTTGGAGATTCCGCAAAAGATTTAACTGGAGAATCGTTTGAT
>JAJUGF010000253.1 GCA_029268495.1 Gracilibacillus sp. | reverse complement strand
TAAAGATATTGATTTTCCTAATGATGTTCTTATTAATGCAATTATTAGAAATAATGACTTAATCACTCCACAAGGTGACACAAAAATACAACATGGCGATGTCTTATATATTTTAGTTTCTAAACGAAGAAAAGGACAATTGCATGATTTGTTGAATACTTAGTGATTAGGAGGAAGTTATGCAAGCATTTATAACGGAAATAATGGAACAATATGGGTATATCGGTGTCTTTCTGTTAATGGCACTCGAAAATATTTTTCCACCTATTCCATCAGAAATCATTTTACCGTTCAGTGGGTTTATGACTACTCACTCCAATTTAACTTGGACGGGTGTACTAATTGCTTCTACAGTTGGATCTGTATTTGGCGCAATTCTATTATACAGTATAGGTCGCTTAGTAACGATTCAACGTTTAGAAACAATTATTGATAAATGGGGACATGTCCTTCGATTATCTCGAGCTGATTTATATAAAGCGGATCGTGCCTTTACAAAATATAGCTACTGGACCGTTTTATTCTGTCGTATGATTCCATTAATACGCAGTCTTATTTCTATCCCTGCTGGAATGACAAAAATGAAAATAGGAATTTTCTTATTTTTCACCACAATCGGCACAGTCATTTGGAATGCATTATTAATCACAATAGGATCCAGTCTTGGGGAAAATTGGTCTAGTATTTTAGGATGGATGGATACGTATTCTACCATCACATATAGTGTTTTGATGATTGGATTTCTCTTTTTAGTTTTTCGATTAATCAAATCAAAAAAATAAATCCTGCCCATCAAACAAATTAGCACAACTAATTGTTTGATGGGCAGAATCTTCAAATAAACTGCTTACTATTTTTTTTGAATTCTTTGGTCGTTTGTCCTGTTGTTCGCTTAAATAAATTACAAAAATAATGGGAATCATTATAGCCCACACGTTCTGCTATTTCATATGTTTTTAAATTTGAGGAGATGAGTAATTCTTTAGCATGCTCTACCCGTTGCTTTGTTAAATATTCTGTTAATGTATGACCAGTTTCTTGACTAAATAGATTGCTTAAGTATGACGGACTTATATTCACATGCTGCGCAATCGAGTGAAGTGATAGATTGGCATCATGATAATTCTCTTTGATGTAATGTTTTACTTGATCCATCATCGCTCCATACTTACTTTGTGATTTTTCCTTCATTGAAAAAATCATCCAGAGTATTTCTTTCATAACTCGTCTTACTTTTCTCATATCATCTGTATGTTTAATCATCGATTTTTGTATTTCCATATTGTCAACTACCACCTGATTATACTGCTCACTTTCTTTCACATAATGGTATAATGTCACAGTGAAATCCATTAATGTATAATAATTGACCAATGGATGACTTCCAATATCCTTTGTCATCATCGCAAGATATGACTTTATAAATCCATCTATTTCTTCCACACTTCCATATTTTACAAAGTCTAATATGTTCTTTCGATTATCCGTCTTTAAAATAACTTGCATAAATTGTTCTTCTGCCAATTCTTGCATAAATTCGTATTTACTAATCACTTTAGAATAATGTAGTTCTTCCATTGCTGTTTCATAGGAGACATTGATTTGCTCTGGTCTTGTTTCAATCGATCCAATCCCAATTCGATTACGTTCATCTTGATTAATAACAATTGCTCGTATTTCTTTCAAAGTATCTTGCAAAATATGTTCGGTATCTTTCTTAATAATATATAATTGACGTTGCTTATCTATTGTTTGCAATTCATTATCTAGTAAATAGCGTTGCTGATTTGACTCAATAATCACTACCGCATAGTAACTTGCTAGCATATCTATATTTAATACTGTTGCATAACCTAAAATCTCTTCTTTTGTCATCATTCCTTTGCATAGTTTTAAGAGATAAGCCTCTTTTGACACAATTTGTTGCATATGCTTTCCACTTTGACTATCTAGCTTCTCGCGGACTTTATTCAATACCGAAATAATGTCTTCAGGTGTTACTGGTTTTAAGCAATAGTTCGCAACTCTTATATTAATTGCTTCTTGTGCATAAGAAAATTCATCATGTCCACTTAAGATGATAATTTCAATATGAGGGTACTTCTCTTTTATCTTCTTACTTAATGTAATTCCATCCATGAATGGCATCATAATATCTGTAATCACAATATCTGGTTGGTGCTTTTCGATTAATGGTAATGCCATCTCTCCATCTGATGCATCTCCACAGTAGATATAGCCTTCTTTACCCCAATCAATATTTTGAGCCATACTACGTCGTATAACTGCTTCATCATCCACAAGAAATACTTTTTTCATTCTTTCTCACTCCTCGGTATCTTGATTACAACCCTTGTTCCTGCATTTTCCCAACTGTTTATGGAGAGTGTCGCATTTTCTCCATAATATAATGTCAGACGTTGAGCAACATTATATAATCCAAACCCGCTCTTTGCCTTTTCAATCACTTCTCTTTTCTCTATTTTGTCTCGTAAATAAGCGAGACGTTCTTTTGTCATTCCTATACCATTATCAATTATCTCGAATACCATTTCATTTGCGATTTCTTTTCCTTTAATGATGATATATCCTTTTCCTCGTTTATTCTTAATACCATGATAAATTGCATTCTCTACAATCGGTTGTAATAGTAATTTTAAAATTTCCCTTCGATATATCTTCGTATCGATATCAATGGAATAATCTAGTATTTCTTCATATCTAATTTTTTGAATTTGTAAGTAATTCGTGATGTGATCAACTTCTTCTCCAACAGTAATCCAATCATTTCCTTTACTAAGAGAAATACGACAATATTGTGATAGAGATTTGGTTAACTTTGTTACAGATTCATGATCCTTAGCGATTGCCATCCAAACAATGGTGTCTAACGTATTATAAAGAAAGTGAGGATTTATTTGCGCTTGCATGACACGAAATTCTGCTTGATTTAACTCACTTTGCTTTTCGAGATTATTTTTTATTAATCCCCGTATTCGTTCAAGCATGGTGTTATAACTACGACCCAAATCAGCAATTTCATCATCCCCTAATGTCGTTACAGTTGCTTTCAAATCACCTTTGGAGGCTTTTTTCATTTGGCGTTTTAATGTTTTCACTGGATCAATTAAGCGATTTGAAATATAAAAATATAAACCAATTGTAAAGATAATGCTACTTATAATTGTTAACAAAAATAATGTGCCTAACTGAATACTATCTTTCTTTTGTTCATAAATATCTGTACGCCCAATTACTTTCCAATTAGTTAATTTAGATGTGTGGTATACATAAAATACCTCATCTATGGTGAATGTACCTTCGTCCTCATTTAAATTCTTTTGACGAAGTAATACATTGTCTGTTTCTGTTGCTTGTGAATCATGGTGTAAGTATATGTTTTGTTCATTGGAG
>JAJUGF010000252.1 GCA_029268495.1 Gracilibacillus sp. | reverse complement strand
TTGGAGGAAACATGAAAAAGTCTAATTATTTTGTCTGTCCATCATGTAATAATATTGCATTAGCTACTGGAGATATAACGATATCATGCTGTGGGAGAAAGTTAGAACGACTAGAAGCAAAGAAAGCAACAGATGAAGAAAAACTGTCGATTACAGAAGTTGATCAGGAATGGTTTGTCTCAAGCGATCATCCTATGTCAAAGGACCATTATATATCCTTTATCGCATTTGCTACTGGTGACCAAATTCAGATTATAAAACAATATCCCGAATGGGGTTTACAAACTCGTATCCCAAAACGCAAACACGGCAAACTGTTGTGGTATGATACTCAATTTGGTTTGTATTATCAGGTTTTGTAATATACGATAACTTTGAATTATTCCATGTAAACAAAAAGTCACACAGCACCTACAATTAAGCAAATAGAGGTAGAACAGTTATAATGACCTGTTCCGCCTCTTTTTATATACGAATGATATACCACATCCACAAACATGAGAATACATCAATTTTACATTCGTTTACATCATTGTCACAAGCAAACACAATATAGTAACTTTGTATATAGTAAGCGCATTCACATACTGCTAAAAGGTGGTGAAAAGGCTAGATCTTGTTGTACAAAAAAGAGAATTCTAACTATAGGAAGGTGAAAAAATTGAGGAAAATGTACTTATTTGCACTATCATTTTGTATGTTCTTTGCACTGGTCCCAAGCTCCATCTTTGCTTCAGCAGAAATAAAAGCACCTCCAGGATATGACAAATACAGAAGTGACATTCCTCATGGCGATATGAAACTGATAACTTATTATTCTACTACAGTTGGCGTTGACCGTAATGCAATGGTGTATACTCCTCCAGGCTATTCACCAAAGAAAAAATATAATACATTGTATCTCCTTCATGGAATAGGCGGCGACGAGTATGAATGGGTGAACCAAATGAATCCGAAGAATATTCTCGATAACCTATATGCAGAGAACAAATTAGAACCAATGATTGTAGTTTTTCCTAATGGGCGTGCAATGGAAGATGACAGACCAATTGGAGATATATTTGATCCAGAAAAAGTCGCTGCATTTGAACGATTTGAAGGTGATTTACTTAATGATCTGATACCATATATCGAATCCGAATACCCAGTCTGGAAAAACCGCCATCACCGCGCACTGGCAGGGTTGTCCATGGGAGGCGGACAATCACTTAACTTTGGATTAACCAATCTAGATACATTTTCTTGGATTGGCGCATTCTCATCCGCACCAAATACAAAAGCACCAGAAAAACTACTTACAGATCCGAAAAAAATTTCACAACGTCTAGATTTACTATTTTTGTCATGTGGAGACACAGACTACTTACTTCATGTGAGCGAGAACTTTCATAATAGCTTAACAGAAAAGGACATCCCTCACCAATGGCTCCTAGACCAAGGTGGCCACGAACCAGCAGTCTGGAGTAGTGGACTCTATCACTTCTCTCAACAACTATTTAAGAAAAAGTAACTCGCAAACTTGAAAATTTTTACCCAGAGAGGAGGAATCCATAACATAATGGAAATCACACCTGCCAAATTAGCTGTAGACAGTAATGGGCTAGATGCCAATGGAAGAATGGTTGCCTATTTCGGATCCCCAATTATTGAAGGAGGAATAGATCCGGTCTGGAAAAAGGCGCCAAAGGTTATCCCGAAATATGCATCCACTGATCACACTACCGCAACTTTTCAAGCGTTATGGGATGACGATGCACTTTATATCCTTTCAGAAGTGAAAGATCCACACTTATCTGCTAAATCAGACACACTACACAATCAAGATTCAGTAGAAATCTTTTTAGATGAGCATAATGACAAAAGCGAAGAATATGGTGTAGATGACCTGCATATTCGCATCAATTATGAAAATAGTCTGTCCGCAGATATTGGCAATGCGATGGATTATTATACATCAGCAAAAATAACGGAAGATGGCTATATTATCGAAGCACGAATCGCACTTAAACAGAAGCCAGAGAATGGCAAAGTACTAGGGATTGAATTACAAGTGAATGACGCCATGGGAGAGGACAGAGTTGGCAGCATACATGTTTTTGACTCGACAGGGCAAGCATGGATTAACCCGAGCACATTTGGCGAGATCATCCTTGTTGGAAAAACCAAGCAGCAAGAAAGTGGTTCGAACCCTTATGATTTGATCAATTTAATCAAACATACGACGAAAATGGACTTTACACGATATAAAAACCCAAGCATTGTCATGGACACAATAGGAACCATCTCAGAGCGTACACTTCTCATTCCTCACATCAGTCAACAGGAGATGGATACACACTATCATGCATTAAAGAAGGCAATCAGCGAGTTGGAGTGGACAGAAGAAGCAGCAAATGAAAAATATTTCGAGCCAGTTCCAGATGACTATCGAATCCCTTGTACGAATCAAGGAACGATTCAAACATTACACTATGATACACCTAACGGGACAGACAAGAAGAAGTTACACGTATACCTGCCATACGGGTATGATACTTCCAATTCCAGTAAACAATATAATGTTCTATACCTGATGCATGGCGGTGGTGAGAATGAAGACCTCATTTTTGGCGGCCCAGGTGAAAATAAAGAATTAAAGAAAATTCTAGACAATCGGATTGCAAAAGGTGACATAGAACCCCTTATTGTTGTCACACCAACCATTTATGGAGGTAAAAGTGATCCCGCTTCTTTCCATGAAGAGTTGATCAACGATATTCTTCCATTAGTGGAAACAACCTATCATACGTATGCCAATACAGATGATGTAAAGGCATCTCGAGCACACCGAGCATTTGGTGGATTCTCGATGGGCTCCGTTACTACTTGGCACCTATTTACAACATGCCTAGACTATTTCAAGTATTATCTGCCATTATGTGGCGACAGTTGGGCACTTGGTTTAACAGGAGGTGGAAAGATGCCAACTGAAACAGCTGCATACATTGCGGATGCTGCTAGAACGTCTGGCTATGCACCAGAAGATTATTACATTTTTAGCGCAACAGGCGACAAAGATATTGCCTATCCAAACTTAAAGCCTCAAATCGACGCAATGAAGGAATTAACCGATGTCTTCCACTATTCATCTGATACGGAAAAAGGGAATTTCTACTTTATTGTCGCAGATGGCGGGACACATTCCTGGTATTGGGTGAATCAGTACATTTACGATATCCTACCAGATTTATTCAAAAAGTAACATGTCAATCAGTGGGGGTTTGGAGCTCTCACTGATTGTTGATTTAAATTGAATCCTTTTTTTGAAATTCCCTCGGCGTTTCCCCTGTAATTTGCTTAAATTGTCGATGGAAGTGCTCGACATTTTGATACCCACATTGAGAAGCAATTTCTGCAATGCTTTGGTTGCTATGCA
>JAJUGF010000251.1 GCA_029268495.1 Gracilibacillus sp. | reverse complement strand
GTATCATGATGAAAAAATAAATGTTTATTTGTAACAAATCAACATATAAGCACTTCCAAACTTTGTGGAACTCCAATAAGCGAAGGCGCACACTCCCACTCCTATGGGATTCTTTTTCCTGAAAATCCACTTTACCAAGCGATTTGTGCTTGGAAAAGTTAGTTGAAGGAAAAAGCCCATGGAAAGGGGAGTGTGCAAGCCGGAGCGGGTTATACGCACATGAATTATTTTGTGTGAAGCACAATAGCTATGTCCAGCCTAATCTTTTACTATTTTATTGATAAAAATATTTAAAATAGAGAATAGAATTGCTGCAATAATTGCTGTACCAAAACCGTCTATTACAAATTGGTCACCTAATAGTGCTTGTGTCAACATTAGTGTAATTGCATTGATTACAAATAAAAATAATCCTAAAGTAACGATTGTAATTGGTAATGTGAGTACGACAAGGATTGGTTTCACAATTGCATTGAGCACAGCTAAAATGACACTTGCTAATAATGCAATCATAAATCCATTAATCGTAATCCCATCAAATAAGTAATCAATTAACATTAATGCAAGTGCATTTAATACTAATGATAAGATCCACCTCATAGATTATACCCCTTTTCAAGAATTGTATAGTGTACTATATTCTTGTACGCTTATCATTATTATTCCACAAGCATTATTTTTAAAACATTTCTATTTTGTTGAAAAATCCCATGTGTAAAAAGATTCTCTACCTAACCACTTCATTGCAGTTTCTTTCGGGTCTTCTTCTCCGTTATCCACTTTTGCTAACATACCAAATGCCTGAGATTCATGTGCTAAAATACTTGCAAATTTTTTATCAAAAACCTCTGTCACATCATGTTGAATATCAGGCGTACCTAATTTTTCAAGATGATCATTACTTATTGCTTGCGCCCATACATCTGGTCTGTCTTCTTCCGCAAACATCTCCACTGCTCTAATTGCAGCAGCACCAAATGCATCATGGTCAGGATGTACTGCATAGCCAGGGTAATGTGTAATGACTAATGTTGGCTTGATTTCTTGTAAATGTTGATGTAAATCTTTTGCAACTTCTTCTCTATCTTCGAATTCTAATGTTTTATCACGATATCCTAGCATTCTAAGCTCGATATCTAATATCTTACAAGCGTCAATTAATTCCTTTTTTCGAATTTGTGGCAATGTCTCTCTCGTTGCGAAAGTTGGTTTCCCCATATTTCGCCCCATTTCACCTAACGTTCCACATAAATAGGTTACAGGTATTCCTTTTTCTCTAAAGATAGAGATTGTTCCAGATGCACCAAATGCTTCATCATCTGGGTGCGGGTATATGACAACAACACGTTCTTGTTCTTTCATGCTATTTCTCCTTCCTTATTAATAATGAAATGGTTTTTCACCAATTTGTAGTGCAACCATCAGACGACCTTCATGATCATGACCTGCCATTAACAAATTACCATGCTCGTCTATTTCGTATTTATTTACACCTTCAGCATATATCCAACCAATATCAAGCTTTAGTCCAACTCGATATGCCGTATTCGCTCCAACTACTTTTCCATGTTCATATGTAACTTTCGCATTGCGGATAAATGCGCCGACATTGAATGAGTTTTGATCAAAATGGCTTGCATATGCACCATTCGTTGTTTCTAAATGCACATATACTTCTTTCTTTGCACGATTATCTATTTCCTTTTGTAATTTTTCTATTTGAATAGGTTCCATCAATCTAACCTCCTATCTAAAAGCTATTCCTTATTTTAGCATAGTCTTTTTTATTTATGTTGGATAATGTACTGGTGTACTTTTTCAAACATTCTCTTCCACTTCCATATAAAAAATACACTATGTTCTGTTTTATGCTAGAACATAGTGTATGGTAGTTTATTTTTGAACGGGTAAGCCCATTCGTTCTCGATCACGTTCTAAGATTGGTTTTAAATATCTACCTGTATGGGATGCTTCTACCTGTATGATTTCTTCTGGTGAACCTGTTGCAACGATGGTACCACCGCCATCTCCACCTTCTGGACCCAAATCAATAATATAATCTGCTGCTTTGATGACATCTAAGTTATGTTCAATAATCACAACCGTATCCCCATTTTCCACTAATCGTTGGATCACAACAAGTAAACGGGAAATATCATCAACATGTAATCCTGTTGTCGGTTCATCTAAAATATATAACGTTTTACCGTTTGAACGTTTATGAAGTTCACTCGCTAATTTTACGCGTTGAGCCTCTCCACCTGACAATGTTGTCGCAGGTTGACCTAAACGCACGTAGCCAAGTCCAACATCAAATACTGTTTCTAACTTTCGTTTTATTTTAGGAATATTCTCAAAGAATTTTAGTGCTTCTTCAATCGTCATATCTAACACGTCTGAGATATTTTTTCCTTTATATTTTACTTCTAATGTTTCACGATTATATCGTTTCCCATGACACACTTCACATGGTACATATACATCTGGTAAGAAATGCATTTCAATTTTGATAATTCCATCTCCACGACATGCTTCACAGCGACCGCCTTTCACATTAAAACTAAAGCGACCTTTTTTATAGCCTCTCACTTTAGATTCATTGGTTTGTGCAAAGACATCTCTTACGTCATCGAACACACCTGTATATGTAGCAGGATTGGACCTCGGTGTTCTTCCAATTGGTGATTGATCAATATCAATAACTTTTTCTAAATGTTTCATACCTTTGATTTCTTTGTGCGCACCAGGTTTTTGCTTTGCTCTTTGCAAATTAGCTGCAAGTGACTTGTGTAAGATTTCATTGATTAATGTACTTTTTCCTGAACCAGATACACCTGTTACAGCTGTATATAATCCAATCGGAATCTTCACATCTACATCCTTTAAATTGTTCTCACTTGCTCCAATAATCTCTATATGTCGCTTATCTGGTTGCTTTCTTTCTTTAGGTAATGGGATAAATTTTTCCCCAGATAAATATTGACCAGTGAGGGATGCTTTCTTTTTCATCACTTGCTTTGGTGTACCATGTGCGACAATTTCTCCACCATGCTCTCCTGCACCTGGGCCAATATCAATTAAGTAATCTGCGGCAAGCATGGTATCTTCATCATGTTCCACAACAATTAATGTATTTCCTAAATCACGCATTCTTTCTAATGTTGCGATTAATCGGTCATTATCACGTTGGTGCAAGCCAATGGATGGTTCATCTAAGACGTATAACACACCTGTTAATGCGGAACCAATTTGTGTAGCTAAACGAATACGCTGTGCCTCACCACCAGATAAGGAACCTGCTGTACGAGATAATGTTAAATAATCCAGTCCTACATTAGATAAGAAAGATAAGCGGTCATCCAATTCTCGAATAATCATTGCAGAGATTTTCTCTTCTTTTTCTGATAATGCTAATGTAGTAAAGAAAGTATGTGCCTCCGTAACGGACATTTCTGTCACTTGGCCAATATGATGGTCATTCACTTTCACTGCCAT
>JAJUGF010000250.1 GCA_029268495.1 Gracilibacillus sp. | reverse complement strand
TTATGGTTGACACCTGTTTACAAATCGCCACAGAAGGATAATGGCTATGACATCAGTGATTATTATGCGATTGATCCAGCTTATGGAACGATGGATGACTTTCAGCAATTATTAGATGAAACCCATGCGCGTGGAATGAAACTCATCATGGACTTAGTGATCAACCATACGTCCACAGAACACGAATGGTTTAAACAAGCAGTTGCATCAAAAGACAATCCGTATCGTGATTATTATATATGGAAAGACCCTATCGACGGCGAGCAACCGAACAATTGGGAATCAAAGTTTGGTGGCCCTGCTTGGCAATATGATGAAGCATCCGGTCAGTATTACTTACATTTATTTGATGTCACGCAAGCAGATCTCAATTGGGAAAATCCCGAGCTTAGAGAAAAGTTAGTAGAAGTGACTCGTTTTTGGGCGGAAAAAGGAATCGATGGGTTTAGGCTCGATGTCATTAACCTTATTTCGAAAGATCAGCGATTCCCAAATGACTCCACTGGTGATGGAAGAAAATTTTATACAGACGGTCCACGTGTGCATGAATACTTACATGAATTCAATCAAAAAGCATTTAAGCCCTATCAGATGATGACAGTTGGAGAAATGTCCTCGACGACATTAGAAAATTGTATTCTATATACAAAGCCAGAACGACAAGAATTAGATATGACATTCCAATTTCATCATTTAAAGGTAGATTATCCAGAAGGCAAGAAATGGACAAATGCTCCGTTTGATTTCGTGGAACTAAAACAAATCCTATCCCATTGGCAAGTGGGTATGCATGAAGGTGGCGGATGGAATGCACTATTCTGGTGTAACCATGACCAACCGCGTGTCGTTTCCCGATTTGGTGATGATAAAAAGTACCATAAGGAATCCGCCAAAATGCTGGCAACGACCATCCATATGATGCAAGGAACGCCCTATATTTATCAAGGCGAAGAGTTTGGTATGACAAATCCTGGTTTCACATCGATTGAGCAATATCGTGATGTCGAATCATTAAATGCTTATGAAAATCTGAAGCAACAAGGAAAGTCCGAGCAGGAAATCATAGCAATTTTACAACAAAAGTCCAGAGACAATGCAAGAACACCGATGCAATGGTCAAATGAAGAAAATGCAGGCTTTACAAGTGGAACGCCTTGGATAGAACTAGCATCTAATTACAATCAAATTAATGCAGAAACATCCCTTCAAGAACCTAACTCGATCTTCCGTCATTATCAAAAACTCGCTAAGTTGAGAAAACAATATGACATCATTACGTATGGCGATTATGAGCTACTATTACCAGATCACCCGCAAATCTTTGCCTATACACGAAAATGGAAGAATGAAAAATTAGTAGTTGTGAGTAACTTTTATGCAGAAGAAGTCACCATTGACCTTCCCATAGGTGATGCTGACATATGGATATCTAATTATGAGGATTCGATTACAGGTCAGCATGTTGTAACGTTAAGGCCGTATGAGTCTGTTGTGTATTATGGGGGATAGCTTTTCATAGATAGGGTACGTTTCATTACATTGTGCAATGAAACGTACCCTATCCAACTTTTATCACCTAAGAGTATCTTCAAGTATACTATGCCACTTCAAAGTGCGTACTACCTAAAAAAGTTCTTTTCATGTATAATATTATTTCGCAAAAAATTAATTAGACATACAGGGAGAGTACTTTAAATATGAATATTTTAGTAGTAAAAGCAAACAACCGCCCATCAACAGAGGCGATTTCTAGCAAAATGTATGAAACATTTATGGCTGAATTAGAAGGTAAAGAGGTAAATGTAACAACTTACGATGTGTATGAAGAAGATACACCATACTTCGGTCAAGATGCCTTCAACGCTTTTGGTAAGGTACAAAATGGGGAAGAATTAACAGATGTGGAAGCTCGTCTTTTAGCTGCCAAACAAAAAGCCATGGATGCAATCACTGCTGCAGATGTAGTCGTATTCGCATTCCCATTGTGGAATTTAACCATTCCAGCTAAATTACAAACATTTATTGATTATGTCTATGCTGCAGGATTTGCATTTAAATATGATTCTGAAGGTAACATGATTCAATTAATGACAGATAAAAAAGCTATTTTCCTAAACGCTCGTGGTGGGATTTACTCCACACCAGAAGCAGCTCCAATGGAAATGTCTGTGAACTATATGCGTAACGTATTTGGTGGCATTTTCGGTATGGAAATTATCGACGAAGTAATTATTGAAGGTCACCAGGCAATGCCTGATAAAACACAGGAAATTATTCATAATGGCCTGGAAGAAGTAAAAGCTTCTGCAAATCGCCTGTTAAAAATGGCAGTTACAGTTTAATTTAAAAAAAAATAGTACAACCACACGCACGGAGTTAATGCGTGTGGTTGTTTTATTTTCCCTCATCCGTTCTCTCCAATCCAAACTAGAGCCATCTTTCCTCAAATTAAACCTTCCTCTTCAAATATTGGCCTACTCATTATTGGTTTTTAACATGGAACATTTGGATTATAATAAAAATACACCTTTACTGCATATCATGAAATGAGGAAAAGCTATATGTTCAAAATCATCGGTCACCGCACACTAAAAACTGCTGTAGGTGCGGCACTTGCTATATTCATAGCAGAACAGTTGAAGCTTGATTTTTATGTGTCAGCTGGAATTACCGCAATCCTTTGTGTGTTGGCGACAAGAAAAGATTCTCTAAAGGCTTCATGGCAGAGGATTGTTGCCTGTGTCATTGGATTGGCTTTAGCGACAGTCATATTTGAATTAATCGGGTACAATGTGATCGCCCTCTGTGCTTTACTGCTCGTGTTCATCCCGATAGTCGTGTACTTTAATGCAAGACAAGGCATTGTGACAAGTACTGTGTTCATGCTGCACCTTTACACACTCAAACAAGTTTCACTCGGTATTCTGTTCAATGAAATCTTGCTATTATTGATTGGGGTCGGAGCGGCACTCTTAATGAATACATATATGCCAAGCAACGAAAAGCAAATGCGCAACCTCCAACGAGAAATCGAACAGTCTTTTAAGAAAGTCTGGTATGAATATGCGCGCTATTTACAGAGGAATAATACGGATTGGAGCGGAGAGGAACTCATCACCATATCTAAGAAAATTGATGATGGGCTTGCATATTCATTAAAAGCAATGGATAATAATTTATTTCGACAGGATGATTACTTTTATCATTATTTTAAAATGAGAGAAAAACAATTTGAGATTATCGAACGTATGCTATCACTAATCTCAACGCTTGACCAAACAGTCCTACAAAGTCAAAAAATAGCTGCCTTTATGGAAGAATTGAGTAAAAGTGTGCACCCAGGAAATACTGCACTCCTCTATTTATATCAGCTGCATAAATTGACAGAAGAATTCCGGGAGATGGAGCTTCCGATTTCCAGAAAAGAATTCGAAGTACGATCTACATTATTTCATTTACTGTATGAAATAGAAAATTATTTAAAGATTCAGAAGAAATTTGAGCCGTTATCATCTAAGAGGTAGATACACGGTGAATACAAACAGAGTTATTTGGT
>JAJUGF010000249.1 GCA_029268495.1 Gracilibacillus sp. | reverse complement strand
CAGATATTTCTTGTGATGTATTAATTATTGGTGGCGGAAGTTCCGGAGCTCAATGTGCCTATTATTTGGCAAAGAGCGAATTAGATGTGGTTATCATAGAGAAAAATACCATTGGTAGTGGGAGTACGAGTAATAATACTGCACTGATTCAGTATTCTGGTGAGAAGATGTTTACAGATATGATACATACTTTCGGTGAAGACTATATCAATACACATCTTCGCCTATTAAAAGAAGCAATAAACGAGATGGAGATGGCAGCTAAGGAAGCCTCTATTGATTGTGAGTTCCATCGCAGAGATACATTATATGCCGCAAGTAAACCAGAAGACTTACCGAAATTGAAACAAGAATATGACTATTTAAAACAACAACAATGTGAAGTGGATTTTCTTTCTAAAGAAGAAATAGAAGCGAAATATCCTTTCACAAGATCTGGAGCAATCTATTCGTATAATGATGCAGAAATTAATCCATTTAAATTCACACATGCACTCATAGAAGATGCTGCCAATAAAGGGGTGTACAGATTTATGAAAACACAGAAGTAAATGGGCATCGTTACAATAAAGAAACAGACACAGTAGAGATTACTACAAGGAATGGGCAAACGATTTTCGCAAAAAAGGTGATTTACTCTGCTGGTTACGAAGGCACTGACATTAAAAAGGAGAAGACCGTATCCTTTGTAAGCACGTATACTGTGACAACAAATCAAATAGCAGACCTCTCCACATGGTACAAGCGGACACTCATTTGGGAAACGGCTCGACCATATTTATATTTACGTACGACAGATGACAATCGGATTATTATTGGTGGACTTGATGATCATACGAACTATCCGGAAGACAGAGATAGCAAATTAATGCATAAAAAAAATAAATTAATACAAGAATTAAAACACATGTTTCCTGCAATCCATGCAGAGCCCGAATTCTTTTCGGCTGCTTTTTATGGCGGAACCGTAGATGGAATCCCAATCATCGGCAAATATGATGCATTTCCAAACAGTTATTTCCTTTATGCATTTGGGGATAATGGGACAGTATATAGTCAACTACTCGCAAAATTAATTGTACAAGAGATTACAGAAGGCTATTGCGAAGAGGTCTCTTTATATTTAGAAGACCGTCCACAGTTGGATCAAAAAAACGTGCACTGAAATCACTCTGTGCACGTTTTACTCTATCGTATGTAATTCTTCTTTTAATACATCTAACACCCATGCATTCGCACATTGATACGCATTTGCGACATCTTCTTTCGATAAGTTTAATTTCGATATGTAGAAATCAACCTCTTCCCACTTCACTCGTTCAAATGCTACTGCGAGATGATACACATCTGTTAATATGCCTGGTATTTCTTTTAGTGCATGTTCAATTGTTTCTTCTAAGGATAAATTTTTGATTAAGCGATCTAATGGTTGACGTAAAATGGCTGGTAATTGTGAGAAATAGCCAACCAAAAATGCTTCCTGCTTGTACTCTGGTACGAGCATTTCTGCAATATTCTCACACATTTTCGCACGGTAATATGAACTTTTCACAAGTACATCGGCACCATTTATCGGATTTTGCTTTAAAGAATCTCTTAGTGCAAGAACATGTAACCATTTCTTTATTTCCTTTTGGCCTAATAATACAACAGCTCGTTCAATCGAATTGATTCTTTCTACCCTTCTATATGCAGGTGAATTAATTAATTTAAGTAACTTATATGATAAAGAGAGGTCCTTTTGAATAATTTCCGCGATTTGTAATAAATCAAATTCTTTACGATTGATACGCTCAATTAATTGGACATATGTGAAGTAATTAGATGGTATTTCATGCGACTCCATCACTTTTGGTTTCATAAAAAAATACCCTTGGAATAATTCAAATCCTATCTCCCGAGCTGCTTTAAAGTCTTCCATTGTTTCGACTTTTTCTGCGAGTAAAGTAATATGCGGATACAATGCTTGGATTACTTTTGCAAGCTTCGCCCTTTCTTCGTGGCTCGTAATCGCGAGAAAGTCTACTTTAATATACGTTAAATAGGAGATCATCTTCTCTTTGTGCCATTGTAAAAATAACTCTGATGTAACATCATCTAATGCAAGTCGATAGCCATGGTGTGATAATAGAATGATTTTTTCTTTCATTTCTTCTGTGAGGGTAATGTCCTCAAGTAATTCTATAATTAGGTCTTTTGGTGAAAATTGTCTTGCTAACTCTTGCGTAATTAAATTGTCTGTAAAATTAATAAATACTGGCTTTTCCCCTGCTAACTGCTCCATTCCGATATTTAAAAAGGCATTTATCATCACTTCTACAGTTGCTAAGTCCCCATTCCACTCTTCTGTAGGTTGTTCACTTCGATACAATAATTCATATCCATACAAATGACGCTCCCTATCAAGAATAGGTTGCTTTGCTAACATCACTGAACTCACTCAAACCCCACCCGACTATATTCTCGTTACAATTAGAATAAAAAATGATAAATAATTATCAATCAACTTCTTTTATATCGGCATTTTTTGTCTATTTATTAGTAAATATTAGCATATTTATGAGAGGATTTGAAATAAATGATCTAAGCAACAAAGAAAGTAACTAAAATATAACCCAAACATACTAGTAAAACTGAACCAATAAATCCTGCAACAAATGGTCTTATTCCAATTTTACGTAGTGCTTTGAATTCTACTTGTAAACCAAGTCCTGCCATAGCCATTGCGAGTAGAACATATGCGATGTTCACAATGTTTGTTGCAACCTGCTCTGATACTATGCCTAATGTATGCACACCACTCATTAGAAGGAAACCAAAGATAAACCATGGAATAATCGATACTGTCTGTCCTTTTTGTCTTGACCCAGATTCTTTTCTTTGAAAGAGATATCCAATAAGTAAAGCAACTGGTACTAATAATGCGACACGTGTTAATTTCATAATAATCGCTTGGTTCATTGCTTCTTCTCCACCGACATTCGCTGCTGCAATCACATGTGCTACTTCATGCAAAGTACCACCTGTCCATACACCATAAGCTTCTGATGACATCGACAAGAATGGATAGATACTTGTATACAGCAATGTAAATAATGTACCTAATATAGCTACATTTGTCGCACTAACAGCGACTTCCTCTTCTTTTGCTTTTACTTGAGGTGCAATCGCCACAACTGCTGCCGCTCCACAAATCGCTGTCCCGCATGCTGTTAATACACTGATTTCTTTTTTGACATGGAGCATCTTAGCTATCACATATACCACCACAAGGGTAAAAATAATATGGATAACAGCAATCAAGAATACTTTTGCTCCCGCATGATAAATATCAAGTAAATTCAATCGCATACCAAGTAAAATAATACCAACTTTAAGCAGTCTCTTACTGGAAAAAGTTACACCTAGCTTGCTTCCGTCATTTAACCCAATTACTGCTCTCCAAATCATTCCTATAATGATTGCAATAACTAATTGCCCCATCACAGATAAAAAAGGTATCTTGGCTAATACACTAGCGATGATTGCAATACCGAATGTCAGTAAGATACCCTGT
>JAJUGF010000248.1 GCA_029268495.1 Gracilibacillus sp. | reverse complement strand
TCATTAGCAATAGTAAAGTGATAATGGTTATTTTTAATTTCTTGTTTGATTTCTTCAACTGTCACACAGTTTTTTTCAAAATGATTAATGATGCTTCCATATTGTAAGAATTGATGTGTATCACTTCCTCCTACAATTGGTAAGTTAATTAATTCCGCTAATTGTTCTAATTCTTCTTTACATGTTTCGATTCCCTTTGAATATAAATCTTTTCCATTTAAATCAAGTGCATCTAATTTTTTTAATTGGTCATTTGATATGTTTCTAGCTAATGGTGTACTGTCACGGAACGGATGACCACCAATTTTTAATACATTATATTCATTCGCCAAATCCATCAATGCATCAAATGCGATAAAATTCTCTTCATCTATATGATTTTCTAGTCTTGCTCTGATTGCTAGAATATCTTCCCTTGGACCAATTAATAAAATATGACCATTTTCTTTCACATCTACTTCTACACCTGGAAATAATTTAAATCCGTCAATATCATAATAATTATTTACATATGTGTAATTTGTATCAATATATTCATATACATCATTAAAACGACTTGTATTAAAATGTTCTGTCATCGCTAATGCTGTTAAACCATTTCCTTTTGCTTCTTGCATCATTTCTTGAAAATACTCTGGCATAAATGTAGACTTCTTTGATATTTTTACATGACTATGAAAATCAATGTTCATTGTAAGCACCCTCTTCTTTTTATAAAAATACGAATAAACTGACAGCATATAAGAAAGATCCTGCTAAAAATATATAATCTCTCTTTTGCATTTGTAATGTTGCTAATTTTAATTTCTTTACTTCTTTATGATTAAACCCATACATACTTCCTTTTGTCTCTAATGCCTCTACTGTCGTTCTTGCTCGTTTTGCTGTAGACAAGAGCAATGGATAGAAAGACATCATTGCTAATTTCACAAAATAAATAATGGATTTTATATAGAGAAAACCATGCTTTTCCGGTGCTTTTCCACGTAGTCGAAACGATTGAAACACATGATGGTATTCTTCAAGTAATGTTGGTAGCATACGATAACCATATGCAATACTAAATGAAACTTGTCCAGGTACTCCAATTTTTAATAAACCGTTACTTAATTTGTCAGGATTCATTGAACAAAACACGGTGATACTAGCTAATGAAATGACACACAACTTCAATGTTAAAGTGAGTAATGGTAGCATTGTAGCTAAACTACCTCCAAAGAATAACGAAATAATTAAGAGATAACCACCTTGACCGAGTAAACCGAGACATAATATGAACATAATCAACGGACTAATCTTCGCCACATATGTCGTTATTGCCATAAATACAAACATACCGATTAATACATATACATTATGAATAAACCATGGTGCGATTCCAAAATACACATACCATAAAAATAATGTTCGTGGATCTAATTTCGCTAAAAATGTATCTCCATTTCCGTAAGCTGTATTCAATAATTCTATTTTCACTTGTTCTACAGATAACTTCTCTGTAAACTTACGCGTATACTCCATGATAAGCCTCCTTCCTTCTATATTGATTAACAAATTCATCTACTGTGTACACAGGTCTTTCCCAACCTAATTGTTTAGATAGTTCATAGATTTGAGGAGAAGTAAGCCCTGCCTTCTCTAATAATGTGTAGTTCTCAAACACAGTTTCTTTTGTTCCGTCATGAATAATCCGCCCATCATGCATGACAAGAATACGATTAGAGAATTCACATGCTAATTGCATATCATGTGTCGCGATTACTACTGCTTCTAATTGGTGTTTCAATTGATCAAGCAACTTTGTAATATGCTTTCTTGTAGCAATATCAAGATTCGCAGTCGGTTCATCAAGTAACATGATTTTTGGCTGCATTCCTACACCAATCGCAAGCGATGCGCGACGCTGTTGACCACCACTTAATAAGCGACTATCTCTTTCTCGTAAATGCGTCAAATCAAATTGTTCTAATAACTTTTCGACCTTCTCTTCTACATTTGGGTCTTTTCTTGCACGCATGTAAAACCCTACATCTTTCTCCACACAGTCGTCAATAAACATTTGCTCAGGATTTTGATAAATATACGTGACTAATTCTGCTAAATGCTCTGGTGGTGTATCCCTTGTCACATGACCATCTACAAGTAAATTTCCTTTTTCTTGTTTCACTAATCCTGTCATCAAACGCATTAAAGAGGATTTACCAGCACCATTATTCCCTACTAATGCGATATAGTCGCCTTTATGAATCGTTAAATCAATATCATGAAGTACACGTTTCTTCTCTTTTGTGATTGTCTTGTATGAAAAAGAAACATTCTCATATTTCACAAGTTCGTCTCCCTTGTCTTTTACAGACTGTTCTGAAGGTTCGAACTCTACAGAATTATTAAAGTGTGGTATTGCTTCTTCTAGAGTTGTTGGTAAAATGTCTAAATCTAAACATTTTGCACTTGCTTGCGTAACTTGCGGTGGATAAATTTGATGTTGCAACAATGCATCCACCTCATTCAACGCTTTCTGAACAGGCTTTTTAAAAGCTACATTTCCTTGATTCATCAATACAACCGTCTTAGCATAGGACGCAACAAATTCTGTATGATGTTCAATCACAATAATTGTTTTACCATGTACTTCATTTAAATGTTTCAAAATATCATAGATTTCTTTCGCATGCTGCGGATCTAATTGAGCAACAGGCTCATCAATAATGATGATTTCAGGATTTAATGAAAGAATACTTGCAAGTGCTAATAAATGCTTCTGTCCTCCACTTAATTGCCATACGAAGTTGTCTTTTTGTTCCACAAGACCTACTAACTCTAGTGCATGCATTGCGCGTTCATGATAATCTTTTAGTCCATAGTGTAGAGGAGCAAAAGATGCATCCTCTAACACTTTAGGACTCACAATTTGATTTTCAAAATCTTGATATACATATCCAACATGCTTAGATAATTCTGCAACTTTGTACTCAGATGTATGTAACCCATTTACAATAACTTTCCCTTTATAATCTCCGACATAGTAATGTGGAATTAATCCATTAAATAACTTACACATGGTTGATTTTCCACTACCATTCCCACCAAGAATTGCAACAAAATCATCTTTTTCAATTGTCAAAGAGATGTCATTTAATACTGGCTTGTCTGCGCCAGGATATTGATACGTTACATTTTCGATGCGTATAATTGGTTTCATTATGATGCTCTCTCATCCTTTTCTCTGTTAGTTTCTTGTTTTTTCTTCATCATCCAAGTAATTGTAAATGCAGCAACAATAAATGCTACAGCTATACTCACAAAAATAAACCAATCACCATACATTTCTAGAAAATCTGCTTCCCACTCTACGTTAAAATCTGTTTCTGATAAAAATTCAAATAGAAATGCAGATGCAGCTAATATAATTCCTGTCACTACTAAACGTGGACCGATAATTTCTTTTAAAGAATAACGATCATCACGTGTACGTGGTTTCATTCCTAACAGTGGTTCAATTTTACCGTATAATCGAGGTACTAAATAAACTGTTGGTAATAATGCAAATAAAATTCCAGAGAATAATACATCATTTAAGAAAGAGAATCCTTCAATA
>JAJUGF010000247.1 GCA_029268495.1 Gracilibacillus sp. | reverse complement strand
GAGGATGTCTATACATTTGAAGATGCATTACTAGTAGGAAGTATGCTAAATACAATGCTTCGTCACTCAGATCGAGTAAAAGTTGCATGTATGGCACAACTTGTTAACGTAATTGCACCAATCATGACAGAGAATGGTGGACCTGCATGGAAACAAACGATTTTCTATCCGTATTATTATACTTCTGTATATGGACGTGGAGTAGCACTGAACCCAGTAGTAAGTTCACCAAAATATGATAGTAAAGATTTCACAGACGTGCCGTATCTAGATCCATCAGTTGTCTTTAATGAAGAAAAAGGTGAAGTGGTTATTTTTGCGACAAATCGTCACTTAAAACAAGATTTAGAAGTGGATATCGATATTCGCTCTTTTGAAGGGTATGATGTTGTGGAACATGTCGTATTAGAAAATGAAGATGCGAAAGCTGTTAATTTAGCTGGCCAAGAAAATGTGAAACCTCATAGTAATGGTAAATCCTATGTAGATAATGGCAAGCTTGTAGGTATCTTCCCTAAATTCTCTTGGAACATGATTCGTTTACAAAAAAAAGGCGAGTAATAGCGAACAGAGATTACTAGGCATAGATTAAATATTTTAAACTGTAATAGCATGATTGAAAAATAAGAGGCTGGGATTGTAACATAAATAGGACAAATCTGAACTTCTCCAAGTAGTGCATATCTCCTACTTAAATAGATAATGGTAATCTGTTCAGATTGGCTCATTACCTATTATGTGACATCTCAGTCACTTTTAATTAAATACATATAGTAAAGGGTAAGGAGGTTTCTTCATGAAACACCATCAATATGCACTGACACCTCCTATGGGGTGGAATAGCTGGGATTGCTACGGTGCAACTGTAACAGAGGAAGAAGTAAAAGGGAATGCAGACTATATGGCACAACATTTAAAAGAATATGGCTGGGAATATATTGTTGTGGATATCCAATGGTCTGAATCTGGTGCCGTATCGTCAGCTTATCGACCGTTTGTACCATTAGAAATGGATGAGTATTCAAGGTTGATTCCAGCTGTGAATCGTTTTCCTTCATCTACAAATGGAAATGGTTTCAAACAATTATCAGAATATGTCCATAACCTAGGATTGAAATTTGGTATCCATATAATGAGAGGAATACCAAGACAAGCAGTCCATCAAAATACTAAAATTCTAGGTACAGATATAAGAGCGAGAGAGATTGCTAAACCTAATTCTATATGTCCATGGAATACGGATATGTATGGGATTGATCATACAAAAGAGGGAGCACAAGCGTATTATAACTCTTTATTTGACTTATATGCGGAGTGGGGTGTCGATTTTGTAAAAGTAGATGATATTGCGGATTCCAAATTATACGGAATTCACGTAGAAGAAATCAAAATGATACGTAAGGCAATCGATCAATGTGGTCGTCCAATGGTATTAAGTCTATCACCAGGTCCAGCGCCATTAAACCATGCTAGTTTACTTGAGGAAAATGCAAATATGTGGCGCATGACAGATGACTTTTGGGATTTATGGCCATTGCTTTATGATATGTTTGACAGATGTTATCGATGGAGTAAGAATATTGGGCCAGGATATTGGCCAGATGCAGATATGCTCCCGTTAGGTCATATTGGTATAAGGTCTGTTGATGGTGGAGCGAGTGATCGATACACACGATTCACTGAAGACGAGCAAGTGACAATGATGACACTATGGTCCATATTTAAGTCACCATTAATGTTTGGTGGAGAACTTAGAGACAATGATGAATGGACATTGTCATTAATTACGAATGAAGAAGTATTAGAAGCGCATCGTGATGGATATGGTGCAAGGCAAGTGAAGCGTGAAGATGACACAGTTGTATGGGCATCGTGTGGAGATGAACATACATTATATATCGCATTGTTCAACTTGACAGATGAGACAAAAACAGTTGGCGTAACGTTTGATCAATTAGAAATGGAAGAGAATAAAGTTGAAGTAAGGGATTTGTGGGCTAAAAAATCATTAGGGAAACTTTCTGACAAGATAGAAGTAGAAGTTTCATCACATGGTGCCAAATTCTTCAAATTAACCGATGCTTGTATTCGGTATTGTCAAAAATCAACAAAATTTAATTTATAATAATGAGGTGGAAATAATGACAAATAAAGTAGTTGTAAATGCAGATGTGTCAAAAGGTATCATTAACAAAAATATTTATGGTCATTTTGCAGAACACTTAGGTCGTTGTATTTATGAAGGCTTTTGGGTAGGAGAAGATTCTGATATACCAAATACAGATGGCATTCGAAATGATGTAGTAGAAGCGTTGCGTAATTTAAATATTCCAGTTTTACGTTGGCCTGGTGGTTGTTTTGCAGATGAGTATCATTGGAAGGATGGAATTGGGCCACGTGAAAATAGAAAACGTATGGTGAATACGCACTGGGGTGGTGTCATAGAGAATAATCACTTTGGTACACATGAATTTTTTAGATTATGTGAATTGCTAGATACAGAACCGTATGTCAATGGAAATGTTGGAAGTGGTACGGTACAGGAAATGTCTGAATGGGTAGAATACATGACATTTGATGGGGAATCCCCGATGGCAAATCTTCGTCAAGAAAATGGGAAATCAGATCCTTGGAAATTAAAATATTTCGGAGTAGGGAATGAAAATTGGGGTTGTGGTGGAAATATGCGTCCACAATATTATGCAGATTTATATCGTAGATTCCAAACATATGTCAGAAATTACGGAGATAACAAAATCTTCCGTATTGCTGGTGGTGCAAATGTAGACGATTATAATTGGACAGAAGTGTTAATGCGTGAAGCAGGTCATTTAATGGATGGACTTAGCTTACATTATTATGTACATCCAGGCGGATTCTGGAATAAAGGCCCTGCCACAGGATTTGAAGAAAACGTTTGGGATATCACGATGGAGAAAACAGTTTATATCGAAGAGCTTATTAAGCGTCATGGTACAATTATGGATAAATACGATCCAGAAAAACGTGTGGCAATGATCATTGATGAGTGGGGAGCATGGTATGATGTAGAACCAGGAACAAATCCAGGTTTCTTATACCAGCAAAATACAATACGAGATGCACTTGTTGCGGGAGTATCTTTGAATATTTTTAATAATCATAATGACCGAGTACAAATGGCTAATATTGCACAAACAATAAACGTTATCCAAGCAATGATCTTAACAGACAAGGAAAAAATGATTTTAACACCAACATATCATGTTTTTGAAATGTACAAAGGTCACCAAGATGCAGAACGATTAGATTTAAATATAGAATCAAGTACAATTAAAATAGGAGAAAAAGAAATAGCAGCGATATCTGGTTCTGCTTCGAAAGCAAAAGATGGGTCTATCTTAATTACTTTATGTAATCTTGATAAAGGTGAAGCATCAGACTTAACGATTGATTTACGTGGTCAAGATTTGTCTAATGTAACGGCACGTATTATTACAGCAGATGAATTAGATGCACACAATACGTTTGATAAACCAGATAACGTAAAACCAGAAGAATATAATCAATTCCAAATAAGTGGCAGTGAATTAACATTGCAACTGCCTGCAAAATCTGTTGTAAGTATATCTGTT
>JAJUGF010000246.1 GCA_029268495.1 Gracilibacillus sp. | reverse complement strand
TTTATTATGAAACAAAAGTTACACATACTCGTTTAAAAATGTAGCTACTTAACTGTTTCATTATTTATATTGATGTGAAAGCTCAAATACTTACTCCATATTTGTATTTGAGCTTTTTGTCATTCTTACTTATTTCATCCAAGCTTCCACTTCTGCTAATGTTTCTAGCTCATCTATCCGATTAATGATACCTTCTAATGTGACAATTTCTTGCTTTTTAATCTTCTCTTCCAGTTCCTTATGAACAGAGGGCTACAAATTTTGTGATTAAACGAATCGCTGTATTGGCTAAGGCCTCTTGTTTTCCTTTATTTCACCTTCTTTCTCACCTTCCTTTATCCCTGCTCTTATTCCTTCCTCCCAATCTCTCTACCTTCTTCACGCAAAATATCAGCTAAAGTCATCACTATTTCGTTCCCTTCGTTATATGTTTGTTCTATATACTATATCATATCACGGAATGTTTTTTTGTAAGCTGCTGGTCCACTTGAAATACATAGCGCAAGAACGTCTCTAAATAGCGTAATCCTGTTTCTTGATCTTCAAGTTGTTGTAAATAATAAATGGCTCTTTTCAATGTATTTATCACTTCTCTTGTTTCGCTATTTGCATTATTTCTCCATAATGTAAGAATGATTTTTAGCTATGCAGTCCCTATAACAAAAGTGGAAACGATTGTTTAGAAACGTAGCGACTGGAGTGAATCAACTGAGATAAAGGAGTCACGGAGAGGTACGAATAGATGATGATTTATAACAAAACTTCCTATATACAGATTAAATCGTAGCTGATGTCTCGTTCTATACATCTATGTTAGACAATACAAAAAAGCCATACTAGCTACTAAAAAACTGTAACGAGTATGACTTTGCCTCAATCTAATTGATATGGCGTTTCTTGATACACATAATAATTTAACCAATTAGAAATAAGCATGTTAGAATGTGTTCGCCAACGTAGTCTAGGTGTTTGAGTTGGGTCGTCATTCGGATAGTAATTCACAGGTATTATCGGATTCAATCCTGCTGCTGTATCTCTATCAAACTCTTTTTGTAATGTAAATGCATCGTATTCCGGATGACCTGTTACAAAGATTTGTTTCCCATCTGTAGAAGCTACTAAATAAATGCCTGCTTCTTCAGATTCACTTAATATTTTAAGTCTTGGTTCTTTTTCGATATCTGTCTTTTTGATATCTGCTTCTCTAGAATGTGGCACAACAAATTCCTCATCAAATCCGCTCAACAATTTTTCTCTCGGGTCTGATAATGTATGTGTGAAAATACCAGATAATTTCTCATCCATTAAGTATTTGTCGATACCATAATGATAGTATAAGCCTGCCATTGCACCCCAACAAATGTGTAAAGTTGAAGTTACATTTGTCTTACTCCATTCCATTATTTCAGATAGTTCAGACCAATAATTCACGTCCTCATAAGCTAACTTTTCAATTGGTGCGCCAGTAATAATCAATCCATCATATTTATTTGCTTTTACATCCGTAATAGACTTATAAAATTGCTCTAAATGCTCTGCCGGTGTATTTTTAGATACATGTGTACTTGTATGCAATAACCCAACATCAATCTGGAGTGGACTATTTCCTAATATACGTAAAAGATGCGTTTCTGTTTGTTGCTTTAATGGCATTAAATTTAATATTAGTATTTTTAATGGTCTTATATCTTGCGTAAATGCACGACTTTCGTCCATCACAAATATATTTTCTTCTTGTAATTTATTTTTAGCTGGTAATAAATCTGGAATTTTAATAGGCATATGACGAAACTCCTTTATATAAAGTTCTTGATGTGTATATTTTATTAGATTCAATAAGAACTATTTTACTCATTTCTGTTAAGAAAATAAAGAAAAAGTTACTCAATTCTAAACTTTCTGACTTTTATAGTTAGAAAATATCTAAATTTGATATCACTCACATGTACATCATTACTAATCCAAAGTAGGAAAAAGTGCCTTCATAAATAAAGGCACTTCCTAATATATCATGTCATCCATTTAGGTGGTGTATTTTTTCCCCAGTAAATGTCTGCAATCGTATAATGTTCTTCAAAATTATCTTTCGCTAAATGATAGTGAAATTGAAAATAGTATCCTTCTTTTGGGCGTTTCACTTGCTTCACATGAAATGTAGCAATGTCACTTTTTTCTTTCACATCATATAGATTAAATATTCGCTCGCCATAGCCTGATGCAGGATTCTCTGCGACAACTAAATATTGGCTTCGTTCTAAACCAAAATCTTCGTACATTTGATTCAATACTAATTCTAAGTTTGGCATCACAATCGTATCTAATTCCTCATCCATTCGATCTGCAATACGTTGTCCTAACTTTTCCATTATTTGATATTTTGCTTGATCTGTTAATACTTCCAGATATAATTCTTCATTACTGTCAACGATGGAGCTCTCTTCGACATACTCAACTTCTACTTGTGATGTATTCTCATTTAATACATTATCATCAGGAGAGAATTCGCCTTTGTCTGTGTCGTTTATATCCGCATCTAAATAAATTGGAGGCACATATAAACCCAATGTAAGTATTGTAACTAATACTACGGTTATTTTTTTCATCCACCATTTCATTTTAATCGAGCTCCCTTACATCATCTTATTAAAATTTTACCATTTATAAGTTATTTGTCTATACGTACAAGTAGATTTCTTTAAATTTTACACAATTGTAATTTTTACACTACATTTTTTCTAAGTTTTCGTCGAACAAATTGCTTCTAGCATGAATAATTATTAGATTTCTTCAAATAGTAAATATAGCGAAGTTTCGATTGGAGTGAGAGTAGATTAAATGAAACAACAACATCTTGATCAACTAGAACAATATGAGAAGGATTTTGATCATGCCATCGCAGAGAATGTTACTAAAGATGTCGCATATTATCGTACATTATTATCTAATATCGTTATGATTGGTGCCCCAAATGAGGATTGGGTATTGATAGATACTAGCCTAAAAAGATATCATGAAAGAATTATTCATGCCTGTGAAACAAGATATGGCACAAAAGCTCCTAAAGCAATTATCCTAACACATGGACACTTTGACCATGCTGGTTCTGCAAAAAAACTTGCAGATTATTGGAATGTCCCTATCTTCATTCATGAAAGGGAAATGGATTATGTAACAGGTAAACAATCTTATCCACCTGGAGATCCAACAGTCGGTGGTGGATTCATATCATTGTTATCAGCTATATTTCCAACAAAACCAGAGCATTTAGAAAAAATGGTACAGCCATTACCTAAGAATGGAGAAGTGCCGTATTTACAAGATTGGAAGTATATAGAAACACCCGGGCACACAAAAGGACACATCAGTCTATATCGCAAGAAAGATGGCATATTAATTGCAGGTGACGCCATATCTACTGAAAAGCCCGAGTCTTCTTGGTCTGTTATATTTCCATTACAACATGTGTACGGACCACCAGCTTACTTCACAGAAGATTGGCATATTGCAGAAGAATCTGTACGAAAATTAGCCCAATTACAACCAAACATGATTATTGCGGGACATGGTCTACCTATGAAAGGAACAGTAATGCAAGAGGAATTAGAGAAATTAACATCAAATTTTATGGAATTAGCTATACCTAAACA
>JAJUGF010000245.1 GCA_029268495.1 Gracilibacillus sp. | reverse complement strand
TGGATTACTACAAAGTATAAAGACTGGGATGAAATCAAAGCAGGTAATCAAGCGGTGGCATTGTCTATTACAGGGAAGATTATTGGTATAAGTATTATATTATCATTTGCCATTTATCATAGTATTTCAGTTTGGGAAACGCTTATTTGGGGTGCTTATGGTGTGATACTTCAAATGATAGCATATTTACTTTTTGAATTAGTTACTAGAAAATTCTCGGTTGAAGAACAATTAAAAAACAACAATATTGCTGTTGGGATTATATCTTTAGGGGTATCAGTTGGTCTTGCATTTGTTATTGGTGCATCGATCACATAACATGTGAAACCTGGTCGAATTGGCCAGGTTTTTATCGTGTAGGTAAATTATTTTATTTATACTAAAGTTGGAGTGGCGTGTATGGAGAAGGTTAAACATAGGCAGAGTTACTTTATTTATTGGGCTTCTGGTATTGTATCTATTTGTGGCATTATATTTGAAGTATTATTTGGTGCATTAGGTTCCTATATTTTAGGAGATGGTGTGAAGCAATATACACTGACTATCTCACTTTTTTTAACTGGGATGGGTATTGGTGCTAGTCTTAGTGAAAAAGTCACAAAGAAACTAATCTTATCGTTTATATACATAGAATTCTTGGTTGCATTAATTGGTGGTTTTTCTAGCTTTTTAATGTTTGGGATGACTGCATTTGGATCTGATGGTGCAGACGCCATTTTTCTTTATGCTATTACATTAACTGTTGGTGCATTAACAGGTGTGGAATTGCCGATCCTGATTCGTAAAGCAAATGCAATCGGTGTGACATTAGAGAAGAGTACAGCGAGAGTACTTTTTTCTGATTATGCAGGTGGATTAATTGGTGGATTATTATTTGTGTTCTTCTTACGTCCTCAACTAGGTATTGTAAAAAGTGCGTTTTTCGTCGGATTAATTAATCTAACAGTTGCTTTGGTTGTATTGTATTTATTTAGAAATGAAATAAAACGTATGTTACTCCATTCGATTATTGGCGGTAGTATCGCAATTGTTTTAATTGTTGGACTGTTATTTGGTGAGCAAGTTGCACTAACGTTTGAACAGAAATTGTATAATGACCCTATTATACATTTAGAAGAAAGCCAATATCAGAAAATTATCCTAACAAAGGAAAAAGCTGATATACGATTATATTTAGATGGTGCATTACAATTTAGTTCGATTGATGAGCATCGTTACCATGAATTACTTATCCATCTTCCAATGGTGCAAGCAGAAGAAAAGAAAAATGTTCTTGTATTAGGTGGTGGGGATGGCCTAGGGACAAGAGAATTATTGAAATATGATGAAGTAGAGGAAGTCACATTAGTTGATTTGGATCCTGCTGTCATTGAGTTAGCAAACACGAATCCATATTTACTCGAGTTAAATGGAGGGGCATTAATGGATAAACGCGTACACGTGGAGAACCAAGATGCTTTTCAATATTTAGAAAATAGTGATCAATGGTTCGATATAGTTATTATAGACTTACCAGATCCAAATAATGAAAGCCTCAATAAATTGTATACAAAGGAATTCTATTCTCTTGTTCGCAATCACCTCACTCCAGGTGGAGCCTTGATGGTACAGGCAACAAGTCCGGTGTTCGCACGAGAAGCTTATTGGACAATTTCTAATACAATTGCGAGTACGGGTTTACAGACAGAGAACTTTCATGTCGATATTCCGAGTTTTGGGAACTGGGGATTTGTTCTTGCATCAAGAGAAGAAATAGCAATCGAAGACATGAAAATTAGCGTTGAGACAAATTATTTAAAGGAAGAGATGATAGAGAGTCTCACATATTTTGGAAAAGATGAGAGTGATAATGGATTGGAATTAGGTGTAAATACATTAATAGATCCATTACTTATTCCAATATATGAACGTTCATGGGAATATTATTAAATCTACTTGATGTACATATGTAATTATCGTTAGGTATTCTTATAATACAGTTCATAAAAAAATAATAAGACAGTAGATGTGAATAAGAGAAAAATCACATTATTACTACAATAAATTGAATATTCTAGCAACTAACTGTATAATAAAACTATCGAAATAATTATTAGTACAGATGAAAGTATGGTGAGCTGCTATTGGCTACAAAACATGAGCAAATATTGGCATTTATTGAATCGTTAAAAGTAGGAAATAAAATCTCTGTTAGACAAATTGCAAAAGAATTGCATGTAAGCGAAGGTACGGCGTATCGTGCAATCAAAGAGGCAGAGAATAAAGGGTTAGTTAGTACAATAGAGCGAGTTGGTACGATTCGAATTGAAAAGAAACAAAAAGAGAATTTTGAAAATCTCACGTTTGCTGAAATTGTAAGTATTGTAGATGGTCAAGTGTTAGGTGGTCGTGAAGGTTTATACAAGACATTGAATAAATTCGTTATAGGTGCAATGAAGTTAGATGCGATGATGCGCTATACTGAGAAAGATTCTTTATTAATTGTAGGAAATCGAACAGAAGCACACCAACTAGCATTACAAGAAGGAGCAGCTGTTTTAATTACAGGTGGATTTGACACCGATGATGCATCAAAAAGAATAGCTGATGATAAGAAATTACCTATTATTTCAACAAGTTATGACACATTTACCGTTGCAGCAATGATCAATCGAGCGATTTATGATCAATTAATAAAGAAAGAAATTGTCTTAGTTGGAGATATTTATACAAAAGAAGAAGACACCTATTATTTACATATAAAAGACCACGTGACAAAATGGCATGAGTGGGAAGAAGAAACTACACATAGCAGGTATCCAGTTGTTGATGATAGAAATAAAGTTGTAGGTATCGTTACATCGAAAGACGTCATCGGCAAAAGAGATGATGTCCTCATAGAGAAAGTAATGACAAAGAATCCATTAACAGTAATGAAAGAAACTTCCTTAGCGTATGCAGCACATATGATGGTGTGGGAAGGAATTGAAATAATGCCGGTTGTTGATCAACATCATCAATTAGAAGGTTTAATTTCACGGCAGGATGTGTTAAAAGCATTACAGCATATACAAAAGCAACCTCAAGTTGGCGAAACAATCGACGACATTGTTTCTAATTACTTCGAACATGCATCTACTGATTCGAATCAAGCAACTTTTGAAGCAGAGATTACACCACAAATGACCAATCAATTAGGGACATTGTCTAATGGTGTATTCGTATCATTTGTCATTGAAGCTGCAAGCAGTCTATTAAGACAACAAAAGAAAGGTGACCTTGTTGTTGAGAATATTACAGTATACTTTATAAAGCCAATACAATTAGAAACAAAAGTCGTCTTCCATCCAAAGATTATTGATATCGGTAGAAAATCAGCAAAAATTGACGTAGAAGTATACCACGAACGAAAAATGGTAGGAAAAGCCATGCTAATGGCACAATTAATTGATAGGTAGAACCAAAAACGGAAGCGTCCTGTTAATCGACGTAGCAACTGGAGCGAAGCAACCAAAATCAACACAAATATTATTCTTCTAAAATTAACAAAAAATAAACTGCACTGGATTATACAGTAGCAGTTTTTCTTTTCTTTTGTTCATTTGTGTAATGTTTATATCTTTTCCATCCAGCAATGAGTTGAATAAAACCAATCAAAAGAAAGGCGATGGTGACGAACAACGCTATTTG
>JAJUGF010000244.1 GCA_029268495.1 Gracilibacillus sp. | reverse complement strand
TAAGTTATCGCTGGGATGGGATGAGACGTGCTGGAGAAAATGGTAGAGTCGTATTTCAATATACACTAAATGGAAAAGGTGCGATTCGAATAGGAAATCATGTCACGACACTAACGAAAGGACAAGCATTCCTTGTCCAATTCCCAAGTGATCATTGTTACTATTTGCCTGACGATTCGAATGAGTGGGAATTTATTTATATCTCCGTATATGGAACAGAAGCAACACGCTTTTATGAACATATGCAGCAAAGTGTCGGGAATATTATTTCTATGCCAACAAACGCAAAACCAATCAGACATATTTATCGAGTATTAGAAAAGTTAGAAACAGTAGGTGTGTATAATAGCTATGAGGCTTCTAGCTATGCCTATTCGTTTTTAATGGAAGTGATGCAATACTTTGAATATGAGCAACAAACAAATGTAAAAATACCTATCCCCATCCAAGAAGCGATTTCGTTTATTGAAAAAAATTACGATCAAGATATTGGTTTAGAGGATATTGTGGAAGTATCCCAATTATCTAAATATCACTTTACAAGGTTATTTGCGAAGTATACTAATCAAACCCCAATCCAATATGTAACAAAAATAAGAATGCAACAAGCAATCGAACTACTAAAACAAAAAGAATTATCTATTGAGGAGATTGCTATAGCAGTTGGATATACGAATGCTAATTATTTTAGTAAAGTGTTTAAACAACTACTTCATATTACACCATCTAAATACCGAAATAACGACTCTTTCATGCCTGTTGATCAATTAATTATCGATTGAAAGAGCAATATATTACTCTTTTTAAAAATATTTACGATTGTAATGGCTTACATAGCGATATATCATAGTGAGTATAAAAGCAATATACTATTATAAATGGAGGTATCGCATATGTCTAAAATTACTTTTTTAGGAGCAGGTAGTACAGTTTTTGCAAAAAATGTCCTTGGGGATTGTATGTCAGTCGAAGCATTACAAGATTTTGAGTTTGCATTATTTGATATTGATCAGGAACGTTTACAGGATTCAGAAATGATGTTAAATAATTTAAAAAATAGTATGAATTCAACAGTAACAGTAAAAGCATATCAAGATCGCAAAGAAGCGTTACGTGGTGCGAAGTATGTAATCAATGCAATTCAAGTAGGTGGATATGATCCATGTACGATTACAGATTTTGAAGTACCGAAAAAATATGGTTTGCGTCAAACAATAGCAGATACATTAGGGATTGGTGGAATCTTCCGTAACTTAAGAACGATTCCTGTTATGCAAGAATTCGCACGTGACATGAAAGAAGTTTGTCCTGATGCATGGTTTTTAAATTATACCAATCCGATGGCTGTATTAACAAATGTGATGTTAAAAGAAGGAATTAAAACAGTAGGGTTATGTCATAGTGTACAAGTATGTGCAGATCACTTATTAGATGCATTAGAAATGCCGAAAGATAACATTCAGTGGAAAATTGCGGGAATTAATCATATGGCATGGTTACTAGAGATTACTCGTAATGGTAAAGATATTTATCCAGAAATTAAAGAAAAAGCAAAAGAAAAACAAAAAGAAAAACATGATGATATGGTTCGTTTTGAATTAATGGATAAATTCGGCTACTATGTCACAGAATCATCTGAGCATAATGCAGAATATCACCCATACTTTATTAAAAGTAACTATCCAGAACTAATTGAGAAGTACAATATTCCTTTAGATGAATATCCACGCCGTTGTGTGAATCAAATTGAAGGATGGAAAAAAATGCGTGATGATTTAGTTCATGATGTGAATCTGTCACATGAGCGTTCACACGAGTATGGTTCCTATATTATTGAAGCGATGGAGACAAATATACCGTTTAAAATTGGTGGGAATGTGTTGAATACTGGTAGATTAATCTCGAATTTACCAGAGAATGCTGTAGTAGAAGTACCATGTCTAGTAGATGCTAGCGGCATTACACCGACATATGTTGGAGATTTACCAGAGCAATTAGCAGCATTAAATCGCACAAATATAAATACGCAACTTCTAACAGTTGAAGCAGCATTAACAAAGAAGAAAGAAAAAATTTACCAAGCTGCAATGCTTGATCCACATACAGCAGCAGAGTTATCTCTAGATGATATCATTTCATTATGTGATGACTTGATTGAAGCACATGGAGATTGGTTACCAACTTACGAATAAGAAGAGACAAGTACGAATTGTCATGAGATAGTTATAACGATAGAAGACCTTTATTGATAAACTCAGTAAAGGTCTTTTTTTGTTATAGTAATAGTTTAGTAAATAAACAAAGTAAATTTTCAAATAATTATAAAAAAACTATTGAAAGCGCTTTATGTATGTGTTAAGATTACATCAAGAAAAGTTTACTAAATAATTAATAAAATTTAGTAAATGCGAGGAAGGGACATACTATGGTGACAATAAAGGAAATTGCGATAAAGTCCAATGTTTCTCCTGCAACAGTGTCACGTGTATTGAATAATGATATATCTTTATCAGTTGCAGAAGAAACGAGACAACGAATATTAGATGTTGCTAAGACATTGAATTACAAAACAGTAAGAGTGAGAAAGCAACAAGCACTAAACCCAAAATCGAGTTATCGAGTCGGCCTTTTTCTGTGCCAGTCATTGGAAGAGGAATTGAATGATCCGTATTTTCTGTCGATTAGACAAGGTGTAGAAACACAGTGTAAAGAATATGGTATTGAAACAACAGAGATGTATCGTATTCATAACTTTCAAGCATCACATTTAAGTGAAGGATTAGACGGATTAATTGTAGTAGGTAAAGTAGAATTAGATTTAGTAAATAAATTAAAAAAGAAAGTGGATCATATCGTGTATGTGGATTACGCTCCAGATGAAGAAGTATTTGATTCTGTCGTGATAGATTTTGAAAAAGCGACAAACCAAGCATTGGATCATTTAATGAACTTGGGTTATGAGAAAATTGGCTACATTGGTGGAGAACAAGCAGCGCATGGTCCGACAAAAGAAAAAAGGTTATTTGAAGATGAAAGGTATAAAGTATTTCATCAAAGAATGGAAAACGAAGGGAAATTAACTCAAGAACATACCTTTATTGGAGAGTTCACGATGACAGATGGATATCGAATGATGAAGCAATCCATCGACAAAGGAAATTTGCCTGATGCGTATTTTATTGCAAGTGATCCAATGGCAATCGGTGCATTACGAGCACTTCAAGAGAACGATATAAAAGTACCAGAGGATGTAGCAATCATGAGTTTTGATGATATCGAAATGGCGAAATTCGCTAGTTGCCCATTATCAACAATACATGTACCTACAAAAGAAATGGGAATATCTGCAGTAAAGTTATTGATGGATCGCTTAAAAGGGCGAGAACTACCGGTTAAAGTGACCTTACCAACGAAGATTGTAAAAAGAGAAAGTTGTGGCTGGGATAGAAACTAAAGTAATCATTTGAAAGGGGTGATAGAATTCAAGGAGTTAATAAAGAAGTATAAGTAAATCGTCCTAGATAGGTTTTTGGCGGAACGCATCTAGGACGAAATCAACACTCTAGTTGTTAGAGCATAGATAATTCTAGTATAGAAGAATAGAAAGCTCCTAGCAACTAAGAACATGAATTTAAATAAGAAAAGGGGTAAAAACATGTCCAAATTATTACAAGCATTTTTA